>CAYMLF010000335.1:0-1512 GCA_964391275.1 uncultured Candidatus Bathyarchaeia archaeon | reverse complement strand
AAACACGCTGAATCAACATAGAACAGCGTTGATAGTGAAATCTCTAGTTATAACTCTTACTGTTGTCGCTTTTTACTTTCAGGATTTAAGTTTGGTTTTTAATGGCGCTTTGAACGATGAAGCGTCTTTTCACATTTTAGCTATTCCTTTTCTTTTTGTTTACTTGATTTACAGAAAAAGACGAGTGGTCAATGCAGCCATAACACAGATAACGCTAAGTAGGCAGTTTTTCCAAAAAAACTTTAGCCTTTTAGCTGGTGTTACGCTTTTTGCAGTGGCAATTTTAACTTACTGGTATGGCAGCTACACGTTTACACCCTTAGAGTATCACATGTTTACATTACCACTTATGACTGCAGGCTTAGTTCTTATACTATTTAACCCTCAAACACTAAAGCAACTAAGTTTCCACATAGTCTTTCTAATTTTTCTCTGCCCTCCACCCTCAGAAGTACTCTTCGGTTTAGGATCAGCACTCGCAAATTTGGGCGCTATGGCATCAAACTCACTCGCAAACTTGTCTGGTATAGCTGCAACATTAACTTCAAGCGATGTGGGACCAGTCATCACTATTATTAGACCTGATGCTACTCCGCTTTCATTTAATGTTAGTGTAGCATGCTCAGGTATCTACAGCTTGATTGGCTTTGTTATTTTTGCCTTGTTTATTGCCTATATAACTTATGGCAGTCTAAAAAACAAATCCTTAATCATGATTATTGGAGTTCCTATGATTATTCTATTAAACATTATCCGAATAACTATCATCTTAGCTATAGGCTACCACTTCGGAGAAGAATTGGCGTTACAATTTTTCCACACTATAGGCGCAACGGTACTCATGTTTATCGGCACTCTTATTCTGTTGGTTATCTCTGAGAAGATATTTAAAAAACCGACTTCGCCAAAACCATGCACAAAATGCACTTCAATACTAAAGCCTATGGAACATTTCTGTTCAGTATGCGGAAAACTCTTGCGAACAACAAAAACAAAACTAAACAAAAGTGACTTAGCAAAAATTTTAGGCATAATCGCAGTTATTGCATTGTTGCTTTCGATTCAGGCACCAGTTTTCGCGTTAACTCAGGGTCCAGCAGAAGTAATAATTCAAACACCAACTGGTATACAAATAAACACAGATACAACTATGTTCCCTAAAATGTCTGGCTATAATCTAACTTATCTTTACAGAGATAAAGCTCATGAGCAAATAACAGGAAACGATGCTGCACTAGCGTACTTGTATAGTCCAGCAAACCAGAATAACTCTCGTGTCTGGATAGCTATTCAAATAGGCAGTAGTTCAACATCTCAGCATAGATGGGAAACATGCCTCATAAATTATCCATTAAGCCAAGGTGACCCTTCAACTGTTACTCAGTTGGATCTAAAAGATATTCAACTACAGGATAATCCGCCTGTGACTGCACGTTACTTTGCTTTTGAATACAAAAACACAAACCGAACACAAGCAGTTCTTTACTGGTATCAGTCAGCAACCTTTAGCGT
>CAYMLF010000334.1:0-1530 GCA_964391275.1 uncultured Candidatus Bathyarchaeia archaeon | reverse complement strand
AAGCCTCCGAGACTGAGGAATGGGTCAAGGCAGACGACGGATACCATGCATTGTTCTGTACACGCCCCTCGGTAAACATCTATTCGCTGATGAAAATTGCTGAACGCTCAAAATGCCTAGTCATAGAAGGAGGCTCATACCGCGTCGCTGATGCTGCCTATACTGCTTGGCTTCTACCCGAAATTTCCGAACATATGCAAAAGGAATTGGTGCAAGCAATCGCTAAAAACCTGCAGTTAGCCAAAAAAACAGCACTATACTTCTTCCATAAATCAAATGCAGAGGCTCTTGAATGCTTAACTGTAAACGGTACGGACAGCAAAGTCTTTAGACAATTTGAAGAATTCCTGAAAGACAAGATGGGCATAAACCTAAAACAATTTAGCGCGCGAAAGGTTCCAAAGGAAAGGCAACAGATGCTTGAAAACACTATTAGAGAGAGTGAGATAGCATGGGGCTGAAAATAAACGTCGTTCCGAGCACGGAAGCCAAAGAAGTCGAGGAGTTTTTTGCTCATTCCTCGATAAGTGATTTTCGAGAGTTCTTCCCAGTTGAAATGGCAAAGTTTGCAGCTGAAAACTTTGACAAGCAGGAATACTTCTACGCAGCAAAGAACAATGAAACACTTGTAGGTGCAATGCATTTCTCAATTCAAGGCGGCGTTGGCCAGCTAGCGGCCATCCAGACCAGAAAAGAGTTGGATGAAATACAGCGGGAAAAAATCAGACACAGCCTCTTCCAAAGGTTCCTCCAAACGTGCAACGAAAAGGGCTGTCATCTTGCCTTCATGTGGATACCCTACCAGTACCGTGACGCAGTCGCTACCTACTTAAAGCAAGGCTTTGAAAAAATTCTTACTGCAAAAAACTTCTGGTACAAAAACGATTTCATCCTTCTGACAAAAGAACTCTAATCTCTCTTCTTTTCCCGACTGAGAGCAGAATAGTTGGCACCCCCGTTTATTATTGAATCTGCAATAGTTAATCAAGAGTGCCATAATGCTTGCGATTAAGACTGCATATTAAAAAATAATGTCGTTGCTCGCCGAAAAATTTTTATTTACAATACTATACAATACTGACTTGTATAGGTCAGGTGGTAAACAATGGCTGAAGAAAAAACAAAAAGAAAAACAACTGTGTCTCCAGCATCGCCTGGGACCTCAATAGCAAGACGTCAAGAGAGAAATGAACTATCAAGAGGAATTGACAGCATGTTCGATGAATTTCGCCGATCCTTTGATGACTTGATGCGACCGTTTTTCCCCTTGACCACCGACATAGAACAAGCCATGACACTACCCACAAGATACGCTGCGGTTGACCTAGTTGACAACGGCGACTCCTACATGGTAACCGCTGAGCTTCCAGGCTTCACCAAAGACCAGGTAGACGTGCAAATAAACAAAGACGGTCTCTCAATCCAAGCTGAATGCAAACAAGACAAAGAAGAGAAAAGAAAGAACTACCTACACAGAGAAAGAGCCTACTCCTCAATGCAGCGCTTCGTTGCGTTCCCCGAGGAGGTAAA
>CAYMLF010000333.1:0-1531 GCA_964391275.1 uncultured Candidatus Bathyarchaeia archaeon | reverse complement strand
CCCAAAAGGAAGTAAAAGTACAGTAAATAGTATGGCGCCGTAAACTAAGCGAAGAACTTTTAGCACAATCATACCAATCCCTTTAGAAATATGCAGAATTGCGCATTTTAATTTAATGCACATACTTTAGCGCTTGATTTAGTCAAGATAGCCGCGCGCGGATTAGAATAATTACTGCTTCCGTTCATAGAATGCCTAAGCTCAACCACCTAAGCCGCTAAAAAGATAACAGCACCTATCTTTACAGTTATTAAAATAACCGGACCACTCCGCTCGCTATTTTTCGGGGTCCAGAGAAACTGAGTTCTTTATCGATATGCGGGTGGGCTTGGACTAGGATTAGAAGGAAGCTTCTGCGTACCCAGGGGTAATGTTGTGTAAGTTTCATCGTCATTAAATACTACTTGAAATACGCGTGCGCTAAAAAATAGCTAATATAGCGGCGAGGTATCTTAAAAACAGCTGATATTGTTGTTCCTAAAAAAAGATAGGGGCCGTAAATTTGCCTGATGTTGGTGTTTTATGGCTCTGGTGCTTTTGTTGGGCTTGGCACGATAGGAGGTGTTGTGGGGGTGCCTTGCGGTGGTATTGATGGACCTATGTCGACAGGAAGCTCCTGGTTGCCTAATGGTAATCGCGTTTCAGTTCCATCGTCATTAAATACATAGTGAGCTGCAACAACGCCTCCCAATACGTGGATGGCTTCTGATCTATCGTCGTTTAGATAGTAAATAGACAGGTCTATTCCGCTGCCGCCGACAAAGTCTGGTGCACCTGCGATTTTGTTGAATTCACTTACTAAAGTCCTCTCGTCTTTACCTATACTGTCATATATTTTCCCTGCCTGTTCAGCGGTTAATCTGGGCTGGTCTTTTGGTAGGTCTCCGATGGTGATAAGAACGGGTCGTATCCATACGCCTGGCAAACCATTGCCTTTGTCTGCAATGATTTTGTCTAGTTCGACTTTTTGCTCACTGGTTGCCTTAGCATACGCTGACTCGTAGAAAGAAACGTTCGAATCGTTAATGATTGGAGGCGGGGCTGCGTATGATGCAAGACCTGAGTAAAATACTGAGAGTGTAACTGAAAAAATGAGCGTGGCTGTAACTGCCACAGCAATTGGTAGAGAGTGGCGTTTTAGTCTTATCGTTAAGGGCATTTGGGGTTGGGGGCAATAATCTATGAGGTTTTTAATCTTTTTTTGTATGCTCATTTTGTTCACCTGCTATTTTTGCGAAAAGTGCTTCGGCAAGTTTGGATGGCAAAATCTTGCTTGTGTCATCTAAAAGGAGGAAGTTTCTGTCTTTTGCTTCTGCTAGTAGGGTGTTTCGGCATGTTTCTATTTTTTTGCATCTTTCGCAGTTGCCTTCATGTTTGTACCAGACTTGGATGCCGTTCTTGGCGGAGAAGGTTATAAAAGCGGGGGTTTTGAAGTGGTTGCTGTATCCTTTTAGGAATCCCCGTTCTGCGTTGAGTGTTTCGATGTCGATTTTGTTGATTTTGGCGACTTCTTGGAGGGCGTCGCCGATTT
>CAYMLF010000332.1:0-1533 GCA_964391275.1 uncultured Candidatus Bathyarchaeia archaeon | reverse complement strand
AAGAACATTTCCGATTGGAGTGTTAAAGTAAAAGACGAAATGCCACATGGGATAAAGCATCAATGGGTCTCGTCCACTGTTAAAGCTGGTATCGTTTGCTAATCCTATGGCTTGTGATGAACTGGCACCCGGTATCAAGTTAAGGTCTGCTTTGCAGGTCCAGTTGGTCCAGTCAGGCGTAACTTGTGAGGGGGCAGGGTTGCCGTTTTGAGAGGAGAATATGGTTATGGCTTTGGATTTTGCTGCCGCAAAAGCGATAGATTGCGCTTCCTCTTTAGAGATGCTTGTTTGGTTGTAAATTGAGTACATATTCCAAGTGTCCGCAAACCCGCTTGCGGTGCCATTTGTAAATTCGAGAGAGATACTTTTTCTAACCAAATCTACACTTTCATAGTTGTAAGCCCATTTTACTCTCGTATTATGAGGGGTAATTGTTACCGTCAGCTTCATGTCTCCAACGGTTTTCTGAGTCTCCGTTTGGAAGTCTAAACCTTCCACCATGGATAATGCCTGTTTGAGATACGCAGAATCCTTTTGGTAGTACTGCTCTACAAGCGTTTGATATTTTTGCATAAAACTATAGAAAGAATCCTTAATGTTCACGGGATATGAATAACCAGTTTGACCAGCAAGATGGTTTACGTCACAAGAAGTTAAGACACCGTCATGAATTAGGCACCAAGTAGAAAGGTTGCCCTGCCCTGAAATAAGCTGATAGCTGATGGTTTCTTCTTTGACTTTGCCGCCGAAACTGGAGGGGTAACTTGTTCCATAACCAGGATTGATTATGTCATACTTTGTTAGGTCAACACCTAAAACGTCTGTTAAAAAAGATTGATAAAGCTCTGTCGTCTTTTCAGGCGCCGAAACAGCTTGGCAGCCTTGCAGGTTAACGCTTAATGAAACAACAATTACCGCAATCAGCAGAACAACTGCTTTACCGATTCTCATTTTGACAGTCACCACTACCCCAACATTATTCTAGCCCATGCATCAAGATGGGGATAACCAGTATGCTGCCCTTTCCATGCATATTATAAAACGGCTTGCTAAAAAGGTTCTTGAAGAAACAAGCTGGCTTAGTCTTTGCTTTTTATGCCGTGCCTAACCTTAACAGCCACGCCCGTCTTGAAAGCCCTAATTTCAGGCGCAGAGAGAACCGTTCTCCCCACCGCTAAGACATTTTTGTCCTCATCTAGCACGATGACTTCGTCTTTAGCGTACACTTCCTCATCCACCGCCACCACATGCACCGCAAACACGTCGCCGCCCTGCGCAATATACTTTGAAACATCATTCTGTATAGTAACAAAACACTTGGCGGTTGGAGCGTTATCCGCTATGGTTTTTGCCGCTTTGATACTCAACGACAGCAAGCCATCCGTGGGACGCAGCGTCGCCAAGCGTTCGCCGTTCAGGTTGATAAAGCGAATCCTGCCTGTCCGCTTAGAATACTCAAACTCCACGCCCTCAGGAAACAGAGCGGTGCCTACGCCTTTGCCAAACTGGAAATCAGCTACACTTCTAACTTTA
>CAYMLF010000331.1:0-1546 GCA_964391275.1 uncultured Candidatus Bathyarchaeia archaeon | reverse complement strand
CAGTTGCAACAGCAGGTACACTGCCAATTATGGCCGGCGGATTCAAAATCATACTAAAAGACGCAAAGATCTACGCCAACAAAGTCATCATCACAACAGTCAAAGACAACAAAGACAAACGGTGATCTAGTTGCCCCATCATGAAGAAAAGAAAAACTCTGAAGGACTAAAACTAAGCGACGACCTACTGGAAGCCTTAGCCAAGTTCCAACAAATCGAACTTGAAGACTTTCAGATGGACGTTTCTGACTTAGAAATAGTCTTCGAGCCGGGAGCAGCTGGACAACTGATTCCAAAGATAAAGCTTCCAGGTATAGCCGGCGGAAAACCGATGGCTCTGCTGCCTGCAGCTTTTATCCCTCCAGTTGAGAAATACCCGAATACTATCACAGAGGTTAAACTTGGGGCAACAAAGAGCGAAGGCGGAACACGCGGAAGAACTCTCACTATAGGCGGAGAAGTCTCCCCTGCTTTCTATAATTTTGAGAGACCAACAACTCACAAGCCAGTAATTACTCTTGACGTTTTCGACATGGAAGTACCCTTAAGCAAAGCAGTCAAGATGCACGTTAAAGATGTCGTCGGTGACCCAGCAGCTTGGGCAAAACTTGCAGTCGAGAAATTCGGTGCAGACATGGTAACTGTCCACTTAATCAGCATTGACCCCTTACTCAAAGATGCGCCACCAAAAGATGCAGTTAAAACTGTTGAAAAGATTCTGCAAGCTGTCGATGTACCACTTGTTATCGGTGGATGCGGTGATCCAGTTAAAGACGCAAACGTTTTTGAAGCTATCTGCGAAGCATTCCCAGGCGAACGATTCCTAATTAGTTCGTTAACACGTGACATGGACATTGACCGATGTGCAAAATACGTCAAGAAAGCTGGACACGCAGCGCTTTCATTCACTCCAATGGACCTGAACCTTGCACGTGAACTCAACAGGCGCTTATACGACTACCTTGGCAGAGAAGACATCGTTATGGACTTAACCACTGCCGCTTTAGGCTATGGTTTAGATTACGCTTTCACCAACATGGAACGCGCACGAATCGGCGGCTTAATGGGCGACGCAGAATTGGCTCATCCAATGTCTTCAGGAACAACTAACGCTTGGGCAGCCCGTGAAGCATGGCTCAAAATGTCAGCTGATTGGGAGCCAAGAGAACTTCGAGGTCCACTGTGGGAAGTAACAACCGCACTAACACTATTGCTTGCTGGCGTTGACTTATTCATGATGATGCACCCCGCAGCCGTTAAAACCCTCAAAGACGTAACCAACTACCTGACAAGCGGCAAAAAAGCAGATGCCTCAAAGTTCGCAAACTGGGTGTCGGTTAAGGCTTAAAGGAGTATGAATGATACATGAGCGAGAAAAAGAAAGGCGGATTAAAAGAATTAAGCCCAATAGACGTTTACAAGCTGCTACCAAAAATTAACTGCAAAGAATGCGGCGTAGACAACTGCATGGCTTTCGCCACAAAAATTGTCAACCGCGAAATGACCGTTGACCAATGCCCACCACTGCTAAAGAAAGAACACGAGA
>CAYMLF010000330.1:0-1552 GCA_964391275.1 uncultured Candidatus Bathyarchaeia archaeon | reverse complement strand
ACATATACCCTTAAACATCCGATTCTACGTAACGAAGAACCTCAAAAGCTTCAGCAGCTTGAAGATAAGCTTGGCTTCCCCTAAAAGTTGACAGATTAATCATGGATTCATAAGCAAGATACCGCTTCTCCTTTTGAGTTAAGTGACACTGCAGCGCTTCCCACTTGTCCTTAACGTACCGTGAAATATCGACATAATATGTCGGTTGAAACTCGCCTGTAGCGCGAGGAGTCTCATAAGCAAGCACTTTAGAAGCGTTTCTAAAGGCAGACAAAGATAACCAACCAACTTGACGATGATCTTGATGAATATCATGCACCGTATGAGTCAAAACCGTTTCAGCCTTACAATAATTAAAAATTTCCTCCAAAAAATCAACCCCTTTTGCTCCACAGGGAATCTGAGCATCAGGAAAATCACCAAAGTAAACCTCTTTTACCCCCAAAACCTCCAAGGCAGCCTTGCTCTCTTTAACGCGTATTTCAGGAGCCCCGCTTTTTTCCCCTTTCGTTAAGAAAACGGCAACAACTCTTTTCCCGTTTGCCGCTGCTGAACGGATAACACCGCCGCAGCCTAGTTCGATGTCGTCTGGATGTGCCCCTACTGCAAGGACTACATTTGACCTTAATACCATAGTTCTCCCCTATCCCCTCAACATAGCGTATCGTTATAAACAAGATTGTTCCAAACCTAAACATATTCCCAATTTCAAACCTATACACACTGGGCGAAGCATCCAACAAGAGCCACAGTACCTACAGCTTCAACAACTACTTATGAAGCCACCCACGCCCACTCTTTTTAGGTTGAACCTTCTTGTTTTTAGATCGAATTACCACTTTTTCAGGCTCTTTATGCCTCTTAGCTCTTTGACCTACAATATTAGTTTTTGCAAACTTTTCTCCATCCACCAACCTCAGGCAATGGAGAAACATACCGCTCCGAATTCAGAATCTTATGCTTATCCAAAATTTCCTTAAAAACCAGAGGTTTACAATCTCTGGTTGCATGAATAACTAAGCCTTTATCAACAAACAATGACGAATAGTCCTTAACAGCTATGCCTTCCGCTCGCACTTTATCGTCTACTCGTTCAAGCCAAAGCCGTTTCCATTCAACTTTTAGCTCTTCAACCATAGCTTTCTGATTTTTAACATCTACCGTCATATCCCCACTCCCCCATGTAACACAGCGTAACCACTGCAACGCTAACGTTTATGCTGCTCTCTATCCTAGCGTCCCTCAAGCGCTGGATATAAACAATGCAGCAGGAAACATCTATATAAATGATCTAGAACAACAATCCTGTTTTTCCAACAATTATTAACCAAAAAACCCCTTCCAACTAATCATTGCCCTGTATTATTGAACTTGTTAACCAAATTAATAACCTGCACAAGCGCGTCAATAGTCACGTCAGCCTCATGTTCTCGGCTTAAATAAACATCCCTAAACTCCCCACTCTGCAAACGCACCGTTCGAATACCAAGCGCTTTAGCACCCAAAAAATCAGTAAACGGGTTATCCCCAACACAAATAGTCTCCTCCGCCC
>CAYMLF010000329.1:0-1692 GCA_964391275.1 uncultured Candidatus Bathyarchaeia archaeon | reverse complement strand
ATGATGCTGGCGCCCAAAATCTTGCCCGTCTCACGTTCAACGATGACTTTTACGAAACCGTTGGGTTCCCCCATTGCGCCGCCCATGGCTGTTTCGCGGTAAAGCGCTGTGCCCACGAGGATATTGTATTTTTGCTGTTTGGCTTCAGCCTGTTTTAGTCCAACTGCTGTCACTTGGGGGTGAGTGAAGATGGCGTGGGGGCAAATGTTGAAGTTCACGGGGACTTTGTGGTCATGGTTAGCGTTGTGCCAAACTATGCCTGCCTCGTAATTGGCAACATGCTTAAACATTTGCTGTCCAATGGCGTCGCCGAAAGCCCAAATGTTCTTTTTGCTCGTTTCAAGGTAGTCGTTTACTTTTACGTAGCCACGCTCGTCAAGCTTGACGCCTGTCTTCTCGGGGCGTAGTATGTCCGCGTTGGAGACTCTGCCCGTGGCAATCATTAGTCTTTCCGCTCGGAACTCCCGTTGGCTGCCGTCTACACGGTTTCTGGTCACCAGCACTACCTCGCTGTTTTCCTGTCTTGCCTCTACAGCTTCAAAGCCTGTGTAAATTTCCATGCGTTTCTCCATTTCCAGCTTTAGCAAGTCGGAGACTTCTGGCTCTTCTTCTGGCACAACTTTGAAGGGTCGCTGGATAACGGTGGTTTTTACTCCGATGGCTGAGAAGAAGTGGCCATATTCCATGCCGATGTATCCGCCTCCAACGATTATGACGCTTTTAGGCGGTGACTCCAATTGCAAAACGTTGTCGCTTGTGAGGTAATCGATTTTTTCTAAGTCTTTGATTGGGGGAATGGCAACTCTTGCGCCTGAAACTATGAAGATTTTTTTAGCCGTGATAGTGTGGCTGCCAACTTGCATTTTGTGGTCGCCTATGAATTCGCCTGTCTCTTTAAACCATGTGAGCCCCTGTGTTTGCTCGACGGCTTTGGCTTGCATGTTTGAGTCGCCGTCCACAAGCGTGTGCATCCGCGTCATAATGTTACTGAAGTCAACGGAGTTTATGGTTGCGTTAACGCCTAGTTTGTCGGCTTGTTTTGCTGTGGTGATTACGTCGGCTGGGTAGAGAAGCATTTTTGAGGGCACACAGCCTCGGTTTATGCAGGTTCCGCCCATCCTGCCGCTTTCCACTAAGGCTACTTTTAAGCCTTGGTCAACTGCTACTGAAGCAATCAGCATTCCTGAGCCTGAACCGATAACTAGAACGTCAAACTGTTCAATACCCATGAACTATCACGCCTCTAAAACAGAGGTGTTCTGGAGCAAATAAACTTTTCAAGCAAGTAATGAAGGCAAATCTTTTATGCAGACCGGGGTATACTCAGTTTTGAGGGTGTTTATGGCAAAACAAAAAGGTAAGGCGGAAGAGCAGAAAAAGAAGCAAGCCTACTATTACGGCAAAGGCGAAAAGAAGGCTAAAGAAGTCAAAAAGTAGCCATTTAGCCTAAAAATTCTGGTTTGCACCGCTTGTCTGTGATGGGGTTGAAGGCTTCAAGTTCCCGTTTCGTTAGCGGCAACACTATTCTTGAGACCAAACCATTTAGGCTGTAGGGCAAACGTATTAACCGCATCTCCCCAGAAGATACCCACTCATCAATGTGGAATCCTTCTTTCTTTACCTGCTGCGCAATCTCCAACCGCTGTTGAAAACTTAGCTTGTAAGCATCTTGGTCGAAAACATGGATGTGGA
>CAYMLF010000328.1:0-1703 GCA_964391275.1 uncultured Candidatus Bathyarchaeia archaeon | reverse complement strand
CCTCAATTTCCCGAAAATCAGGATTTGGAAAACCAGCAATATGAGTAACTATTACTCCACAAGTTTTTGGCGAAATACACTTTTTCACGCTGGCAGGGTCCATGGAAAGCGTTTCTTTTTTTATGTCAGCAAAAACTACCCTTCCACCTGCATACAAGACGCTGTTTGGGATGGAAATAAAGCTATTAGTGCAAACAATCACTTCGCGATCTTTCACATTGTAATATTGCAACGCTGTTTCTAGAGCGCTTAAATCCGAATCCAAAGCCACACAATTCTCAATCCCCAAATACGCGGCCATATTTTCTTCAAAAAGTCGCTGATTTTGACCGTTTCTAAGTTTACCGCTCTCCAAAACCGATTCCAAGTCCTTAAGTACCAATTCAATGTCTGATTTGAAAAAGTACGGTCTAGAAGACCTAATGAATGAATCATTCAAAAACCTATCACCAAGCACCAGTTAAAAAGTCACAATAGTAAGAAAGAGTTTGCACTCTTATGCTTATTGCTAAACCCGCTAGCCCAACAATTTGCTTATGCAAGCGTTCAATGAGTCAACAACATAGCGCGCCACATCTACAGTCAACCCCGGGTGTATGGGCAAGCACAAGACTTCTTTGAGCACTGCTTCAGAAACTGGAAAATCGCCTTCTCGGGTGCCAAAGTTGGCTTTAAACCATGGATGCAAATGGCAAGGCGGGTAATACAGGCTGCCAGTGTCAACTCCAAACTCGCTCTTCAATGCTGACATCAACTTAGCCTTGTCAACACCATGCAAGCGAACGGGATACTTGTAATAACTATGCCGAACGTTAGCAGGCTTTCGAATCGGAGCCGCAAAATCATTGCCCCTTAGCAAGGCGTCATAGGCTTGAGCGATTTCATTACGCTTCCGGATGAATAAATCCAAATTTGCCAGTTGATGTCTTCCAAGAACAGCAGTTACCTCGCTCATGCACCAGTTATCGCCAATCATAACCATTATACGCTCAGAATCTAAACCGTGATTACGCATACTTCTGGCAGCCGCAGCAACGCTTGAATCGTTTGTTGTTATCATGCCACCTTGACCTGTAGTCATGACTTTGGTTGGATAAAACGAAAAGGCGCCACCATCACATAAACTGCCAGCCATTTGCCCATCAATCATTGCCCCATGCGCATGCGCCGCATCTTCAATCAAAAAAAGATTATTATCCTTGCAAAAACCGCGAATCTGATTAATTTCAGGACAAATCATACCGCCAACATGAACCAGAATTAACCCAGCAGTCCTCGACGTTACTTTACGCTTAAAATCCTCAAAATCAACGCATAACGTGTCTTCTTTCATGTCGGCAAAAACCAGTTTTCCACCACTCAAAACAACCGACGTGGGAGTGGCAACAAAAGTGTTAGTTGGAACAACAACCTCTCTATCTTCAACATTGTAGAGTCTAAGCAAAATCTCAAGGGCAGCAGTACCAGAACTCACCGCCACTGCATGCTCAACACCTACATAATCCGCAAAATCCCTCTCAAACTGCTGCACATGCGAACCATCAATCAAAACACCACTCTTCAAAGTAGACCCAATGTCATTAAGAATCTTGCTAATGCTTTCATCATCAAAAAAAGGAGATGCAGAACTTACCCGCTTAAACCCCATACATATACCCTTAAACATCCGATTCTACGTAACGAAGAACCTCAAAAGCTTCAGC
>CAYMLF010000327.1:0-1787 GCA_964391275.1 uncultured Candidatus Bathyarchaeia archaeon | reverse complement strand
TTTGAAGAGTTTATGCCTGCTTTCGGCAAATGGTATAGTCAAGGTGAAAGGTGCGCTTGCTTTGTGGGATTGCGCACTGGGGAAAGCTTGAACCGGTGGAGAACAATTTTCCGTGAAGACAGGAAGAACTTTAACGGTTTGGCTTATACTTCAAACATAGCTGATGATGTTTGGAATATTTACCCATTGTATGATTGGCGTACTGAAGATGATTGGACATATTTTGCTAAGACAGGTAAACCCTACACGAAACTGTATGATCGGATGTTCCAAGCTGGGTTAACAGTTAGTCAGATGCGTATTGATGAGCCGTTTGGTGAAGAACCTCGCAGGGCCTTGTGGCTTTACCAAGTTATTGAGCCTGAGACTTGGGCTAAAATGTGCATAAGAGTAGCTGGTGCAAATGCTGGAAATTTGTACTGTAAAGAAAGAGGTAATATTTTAGGCAACAATACGCTTAAGCTTCCTGAGGGTCATACTTGGGAGAGTTTTGCGCTGTTTCTTTTAGAAACTATGCCTAAACCAACTGCGGAGCATTATAAGAACAAAATTTCAGTTTATCTTAGATGGTGCAAAGTAAAAGGTGGTTATCCTGACAAAATCCCTGATGATGGAGATTTGAAAAATAAGGATCCATGTTGGAAACTTATCTGCAAAACTTTGTTGCGCAACGATTATTGGTGTAAAACGCTTGATTTTAGCCCGACTAAAACAGAGGCGTACCAAAAATATGTTGAATTAATGAAGAAAAGAAGAAAAAAATGGGGAATCTTTGATGAGTCGACAAAATAAACTAAGTGAGTTAACAAACGAAATAATATCAGTTCTTTCAGAATTGAGTCTGGAAGAAAAAATATGTGCGTTGAACAGAATAAAATTAGCGTTACATGAGGCAAGTCCATTCAAAAATGAGCCTGTTGACTGCACGTTATGGGTTAAATCTGATAAGGTGCACGCTAATGACTATAATCCTAACAAAGTTGCGCCACCAGAAATGGAACTGCTTAAAACCTCTATTCTAGCTGATGGCTACACACAGCCAATCGTTACTTTTCCAGATGCAGACGGTCACACGGTTGTAGATGGTTTTCATCGTAACCGAGTGGGAAAAGAAGTTCAGGAAGTGCGGGAAAGGGTGAAGGGGTATTTGCCAATTACCATTATCAGGCCTTCTCAGGCAGATAAAGGCGACCGCATAGCCGCAACAATACGGCACAACAGGGCTAGAGGAAAGCATACGGTTGATGGGATGAGTAATATTGTTTTGGAGTTAAAGAAACGTAATTGGTCTGATGCAAAGATTAGCCGAGAATTAGGCATGACACAGGATGAGGTGTTACGTTTAGCGCAAGTTACAGGTTTAGCGGAGGTTTTTAAGAACCGAGAATTTAGTAGAGCATGGGAAAAACAGGAGGCTTAGTGAACATGGGGATGAGTGAAACTTGGAGAAAAACCTTTCTGTTGTGGTCTAAGTCATCAGAATATCTAAGCATAGTTACTTCTACACGTGCAAAACTCTATGAAACTACTAGGCAAAAGAGGTGCTATGTTGCTTTTAGCGGGGGCAAAGATAGTACTGTTCTGTTGCATTTGGCCTTACAGTCTCAGCAAGATATTCCAGTATGGCATTGGGATTATGGAGAGTATATGCCTCGTCAGGTTGAGGCTGAAATCCAATCCAATATGAAGTGTCTTGGTGCTACAAATGTAACTATCACAGAATCTGTTAATCAGGGGAATGTTGCTTTTTTCTGTGAAGCCAACCGGTTTATGCAGGATAAAAGTTT
>CAYMLF010000326.1:0-1797 GCA_964391275.1 uncultured Candidatus Bathyarchaeia archaeon | reverse complement strand
GTGCTGAAAGCAGCGTTCGAAGGCAAACTAACACAACAATGGCGAATAGAAAACATAGGCAAAATAGATTCTGCAGAAAAGCTCTTGGAACTAATAAAACGAGAGAAAATAAACAACCCAAAATACAAAGAGTTGCCTTCAGTTAATCCAGCCGAACTACCAGAAATTCCCGCAAGTTGGTCCTGGACAAGATTAGGGGAGCTTCTGTTCCTCTCAAGCGAAAGATACAATCCGAACCCTTCTGAGAATTTGCCGTTTGTTGGTCTCGAAAACATTGAAGGCGGAACAGGGAAATTGCTTGGTTTTGGAAAATCCTCAGAAACAAGAAGCACAAAGAATCGATTCAAAAAAGGTGACTTGCTTTATGGAAAATTACGACCCTACTTGAACAAAGTCTGGGTTGCCGATTTTGACGGCGTCTGCTCAACTGATATACTGGTTTTCAATAAAAATAGTTACATTAACAATAATTATCTCGGAACTTTCTTGTTAAATCAAGATTTCGTCGAATACGCAAGACAGCACATGTCAGGAGTTCAACATCCACGCATAAGCTACCAAGCACTTTCCCAATACGAGATACCCCTTCCGCCATCTGCCGAGCAGGATGAAATAGCAGATAAGATACAACAAAACTTTTTGATTATAGAAAGAATAGAAAGTGAACTGCAAAAATTCACTAAACAATCAGAGGTATTACGCCAAAGCATTCTAAAAGATGCTTTTATGGGAAAACTTGTTCCTCAGAACCCTGCAGATGAACCTCCCGATAAGTTGTTAGAGCGTATTAAGGCTGAACGTTTAAGCAATAAATCAAAAAACATTAATCAAAAGGAGTTATCTCAATATGTCAAGTGAATCAGCATCTATTGTGCAACGTGTTTGGAATTATTGTAATGTTCTTCGTGATGATGGGGTTAGTTACGGCGATTACGTTGAGCAGTTAACTTACCTGCTTTTCCTCAAGATGGCTGACGAGCAGACCAAGCCGCCGTTTAGTAGGGCTTCTTCTATTCCGAAGGGTTGGGATTGGGCAAGCCTAATCTCTAGAGACGGCACGGAGCTTGAGGTGCATTATCGCCATTTGCTGGAAGCGTTGGGCAAAGAAGCGGGCATGTTAGGCGTCATATTCCGCAAGGCGCAGAACAAAATCCAAGACCCCGCCAAACTCAAGCGGCTCCTTGAACTCATCAACAATGAGACTTGGCTTGGCATGGACATTGACGTTAAGGGTGAAATTTATGAGGGCTTGCTGCAGAAGAACGCCGAAGACATCAAAGGCGGAGCAGGACAATACTTCACGCCTCGTCAGTTGATTAAAGCCATTGTTGAGGTTATGCAGCCAAAGCCAGGCATGACAATAAATGACCCAGCATGCGGCACAGGCGGCTTCATCATAGCAGCCCACGACTACATATCCAGCAACTACCAACTTGACCTCGCACAAAAGAAATTTCTCAAATTCAAAACCTTCAGCGGCAAAGACATCGTTGACGGCGTCGTACGCCTCTGCGTTATGAACCTGTTCTTACACGGCATTGACGGCGAAGACGGCGAAAACTGCCCCATAGAGACAGGTGATTCTTTAATTGCAGACCCAGGCAAACGTTACAGCATGGTTTTGACTAATCCGCCGTTTGGCAAAAAAAGCAGCATCACCCTAACTAACGGCGATGGCAAAGCCGACAAAGAAGCCTTAACCTATGAGCGCAGCGATTTCTGGGCAACAACCAGCAACAAGCAGCTAAACTTTTTGCAACACGTCAAGACACTGCTGGAAATCAACGGCAAAGCAGC
>CAYMLF010000325.1:0-1806 GCA_964391275.1 uncultured Candidatus Bathyarchaeia archaeon | reverse complement strand
AGATTTGTGTTTCTTGCGTGCCCTCTGTTAAGTCCGTCGTTATGGGTGCTCAATTTCGGCGAGACAATAAATAAGGGTGGAAGTTTTGGTTTAAATGTTGCTGTGTATGAATTCACGTTTTAACAAATCAAAACTGAGCAAAAACGGCTAACTGCCTTGCGCACAAGTCACAAACAACTTCAGCACAATAGCAAAACAATTAGCGTATTTCCACAATATTTTGTGGCTCTCTTGAAATAAACGCCTTTATGTTTTCAACCGTTGTATTCACCAGCCGCTCAAGAGACTCTTTGCTGTTAAAGGCACAGTGAGGCGTAATTATGACGTTGTTTAGCCTCAAAAGAATATGCGCCCTAAGCATAGTTGCCAACTGCTCACGCGGCACATTATCTAAAAGCAACTGCGCCTCCTCACGAATCAGCGACTCCTCCTCCAAAACATCCAATCCTGCACCAGCAAGATCACCATTAATTAGAGCTTCAGTTAACGCATGAGTTTCAATTAACCCGCCACGTGCAGTGTTAATGATGATTGCTCCCTTCTTCATTTTACCAATGGACTCTTTTTTGAGGAAATGATAAGTTTCATCATTCAAAGGCAAATGCAAAGTAACCACATCAGACCTTTCAAGCAAGTCAGAGGCGCTGGTATACTGAAACCCTAACTTGTCAGCCAAATCTTGATTTGGAAACTTGTCGTAAGCCAAAATGTTCATTTCAAAGCCTTTAGCGATCTCAATCACCTTAGTACCAATGCGACCGGTACCTAAAACACCCAAGTTTTTGCCTTCTAAATCAAACCCTTGAACGCCCATGCAGGAAAAATCTCCAGAACGGGTTTTCTCATAAGCAGCATGTATTAAACGTGACAAGGACAAAATCAACGCAAAAGTGTGCTCAGCCACGGTTGTTTCGCCATAAACAGGCACATTGCAGACTGTAACGCCTTTTCTTTTGCTTTCCTCAAGGTCTATGTGGTCAAAACCGGTCGAGCGTGTAGCAATCAAACGCAGCTTGGCTAACCTGTCAAGAATTGCCTTGTTAACGTTGGAGTAAATAAATACGGAGATAACTTCGAAATCAACAACTTCGCCAACATTTTTATCGTCCAAGACTTCCTTAAACAAGCGAACCTGATGCCCCTCTAAAACCTCCTGCAAAAAGGGACGCTCCCAATCTTGCACCTCAAAAAAAGCAATCCTCAAAAACAACACCATTACAACACAAATGGCAACGAAAAATTAAGTGTTTCTGTATTAATGGATGGGGCCGGGGCAGGGATTTGAACCCTGGCAAAAGGCTCCACAGGCCTCTAGGCTACCAAGCTACCTCACCCCGGCCGCGCTTGGTTATGTTTTTGTGCACCGCTTATTTTGTGTGTGCTTATTTGTTTTTCTTGCTCATAAATATTAAGTTGTCTTTTTGAGGTTGTGTTGGTGAATTGTTTTGTTTGTTTGCTCTTGTGTGGTTTGTTGGTTTTTAATCTTTATTTTGGGTGTTGATTTGTTCTGTATTAGTTTTGTGCTTTTCGCTTTAGGGTTTGATTTAATAAGATTAGTGCTTGTTTTTATTGCGGTTAGGTGTAAGTTAGGTTATTACTTACAGTGCTTTGCAATAAATGCAAAAAAAACGCTAATATATTACTTATTAAATAAAAAACTATAAAGAATTTTTTTATTACCTGAAAAAAGCATAACGGTTATATAGTTTTTGATTACACTTGGTTGGTATAAATTAAGGAGAAAGAACAGAAAAAATGAATATGTTTAATAAGAAAACCCTATCAACAACACTTGCATTCTTACTA
>CAYMLF010000324.1:0-1819 GCA_964391275.1 uncultured Candidatus Bathyarchaeia archaeon | reverse complement strand
ATGCTAGAGCGTGTTCAACGCCGCGTTGCACATCAACTAACCGAGATCGAAGAGCAGCTTATCATTGAAAAAGACCAGTTTGGCGTTTATGCGTGGGAGGAACTGCAGAGCAAATGGCTAAACACCCGCACGTTTGCAGTCGTTGTTATGGGCGAAAAAAAGCTGTTAAGCTACGGCGAAGCGTCCGGTTTGCTGCCTCACCCTGACCGTGCCACGCGAGAATCTGCCAACCGCTCCATCTACGGTTTACTGGGCAAAGACGGCGAAGTCTTCTCAGCAGCGCTATGCAGCATATGCAACGATTGGGTTGCGGTTTCTAAGCGCAGAAAATACGCTACACCCATGGAAGCCAGCCTCATCAACAACGACACCGAGCAAGGCATAATCGACAACTTGCTTGCCAACGTTGAAGAGGGCTCAAAAGCCTATCGCAGATACCTTAAGATGAAAGCTAAACTGATGAATTTGCCAGTGCTAGGCAATCACGACTTAGTAGCGCCGCTGCCTGACGCTCCAGAACTCAAATTCACCTACCAACAAGCCCAAGACCTAATTGCTCGCGCCTACAGCCGCTTTGACCCATCCTATGCAGAAGCAGTTAAAGAAATGTTTGCCAAAAACCACATAGACCCCACGCCACGCTTTGGCAAACGCAACGGCGCTTTCTGCGCAAGCTACTACAACGGCAAATCAGCCTATATTCTGCAAAGCTTCAACGGCACCTTAAGCGACGTCTTCACGCTGGCGCATGAACTGGGACATGCTACGCATGACTGGTATGCTTCAAGACATCAAACGCCATTGAACATGAGTATGCCCTCTATCGTTGCGGAGACAGCATCCATTTTCGGCGAACTACTGCTAACCGACCTGATGCTTGATGAGGCTAAATCGGATGCACAACGCAAAGCAGTACTATGCCTTGTCTTAGATGAGGCAGGGATGACTGCTTTCCAAGTCACTTCTCGCGTATGGTTTGAACAGGAGCTTTACGCTTCGATACAGAAAGAGGAATTCTTGGATTACCCCACGATTTGTAGGCACTGGACGTCGGCTCGAGACCGCATTTTCGGCGACGCCGTCACGTGGTTCCCTGAAATGCAAGCTGAATGGACAATGAAACCGCATTATTATATGGCAAACTACCGATTCTACAATTACCCCTACGTGTACGCGCAGATGTTCGTATATTCACTGTATGAGCGGTATCTGGAGGAGGGTAAAGCGTTTGTGCCTAAACTGAAAGAGGCGTTATCCGCAGGTAGCAGCCTGTCGCCAATCGACATCGGGGCAACCGTGGGCTTAAACGTGAAGGCGCCTGACTTCTGGAGCGGCGGCTTAAAGGTGTTTGAGCGTTTCATCGCTGATTTAGAAAAAATTGTTTAGCGGTGAAGCGTTACTGCTTTTTTCCACATTGCACACAGTAAACTGCATCTGGCCTATTTTGTGCGCCACAATATGGGCATGTTACTTGTCCCGCAGCAGCACCATATGCATTTGAGGGCGAACTCGTTTGGATTGGCGAGACGTTTATTGTAAAGAAGGCTTTTGCCAGCAGTGCCCAAGCGATATACTGCACTAATCCTCCTGGAACCGCAACTAAAGCAATCGTGTCTAAAGACAAAGAGCCAAAAGACGCCCATACAGCAAACAGTAGTCCAACGACAATTTGAACAACTGCACCTGCCAAGAAAACCTTTGCAGAGGTTCTAAAAAGGCGTATATGCGATTTGGCTGCCAGCAGGTTCAGCGCCAATACATCAAATACTATGTTGATTAAAGTGATGAAACCAAAGACTCCAAAGAATGGAGCTATAGC
>CAYMLF010000323.1:0-1836 GCA_964391275.1 uncultured Candidatus Bathyarchaeia archaeon | reverse complement strand
ATCATAAAGACTTTCTTTTCAATTCCTTCATTTTGTCAAAATGATTATCATTTGAAACTATAAAATCCGCTTTTTCAGCTAAAGCTGTTGCTGCATGAATCGCATCTCGCGGCGCCAAATGATATTTTCTAATGATTCCCAAAGCCGAAGAAACAACTTCTCTATCAGCAGAAACAATTGTTAGATTAGGGAAATTCAGCATTGCTTCCGCAGTTTCTATTGCTTTTTCCAGCCCTCTATTGCGTTTTACCTCCCAAAATACTTCGTCAAAAGTCAATGCAGAAGTGACTGCTTGCTCATCACCGTTTTGAATATTACTAAGCAGAGCCACTGCTTTTTCTCCAATTTCTTCAGTGTTTAAAGCAGCGAAAATTAGGATGTTAGCGTCCAGATAGAGCACGTCGAGTTCTCTCTTCAAGTTCTTCTTCGTATGCATGAGGATTAATTATGGAGACTGATTTGCCGCTCTTAGCGACTCGTTGAAAGACAGCCACAGCATCAAACGCAGGCTTTTTCAAAATTAATTTATCGTCTTCCAGTTTGAATAGAACCTTCGTGCCCGGCTCTATTTTTAAGGCTTTACGCATTGCCCGTGGAATTACCACTTGTCCCTTGGGGCCGACCTTCATCTCTTCCTCAATCAAAGTATAACCTCAAGTAATACATATGTATAACCGAGATTTATACTTTCAGCATTTCGTAAAACTCTTAAGAAAGATTAAAGCCTATCATTAACTTGTGGTGTCATTTTGGGCGTAAACTTCAAAGACCTCATACCCAAAACCCAAGTCAAACTCGAAGACCTATCAGGCAAAATAATCGCCATAGACGCCTACAACGCCATCTACCAGTTCCTCAGCATAATCCGCCAACCCGACGGCACCCCGCTCAAAGATAGTACAGGAAAAATCACCAGCCACCTAAGCGGCTTATTCTACCGCACCAGCAACCTAATCGAAATGGGGCTAAAGCCAATCTACGTTTTCGACGGCGAATCCCCAGCCCTAAAAGCGACGGAGATTGAGCGACGCAAACAGGTTAAGGTGCAAGCCGTGGCAAGCTACGAGAAAGCAGCTGCAAGCGGTGATACTGCCAAAATGCGCATGTACGCTCAAGCCGCCACAAGCATGAAAGACTACATGCTAAACGACAGCCAAAAACTGCTGGATTTGATGGGGTTACCATGGATTCAGGCGCCAAGCGAAGGCGAAGCGCAAGCTGCACACATGACTAAACGTGGCGACGCAGATTACTGTGCAAGCCAAGACTATGACAGCTTGCTTTTTGGCGCCCCCAAACTGCTGCGGAACGTAACAATTTCGGGTCGGCGCAAACTGCCAAGCAAAGGCATATACGTTGACATTGTGCCTGAAGTGGTTGAGTTGGCTAAAACGTTGGGTTGCTGCGGTATCACTTATGAACAGCTAATTGACGTTGGCATTTTGATTGGCACCGATTTTAACCCTGACGGCATAAAAGGTCTCGGACCAAAAACTGCCCTTAAACTTATCAAGGAACACGGCACCCTCGAAGCAGCATTGCCACACATTAAAAATGCCACTTTCCCCGTAGAGCCCAGTCAGATAAGAGAAATCTTTCTGCATCCCAAAGTGACTGACAACTACAGGCTAGAGTGGAAAACGCCTAACGAGCAAGGCATCATCGACTTTTTATGCTCGCAGAAAGAGTTCTCTGAGGAACGCATCAAAAAATCGCTTGAAAAAATGACCGCTGGCAGCAAGAAACAGAAAGGCAAAACCTCACTTGAACAATGGTTCGGCTAAACCTCAAGGTTTTACCCCAAACTCGCCAGTCAAGGGCACAAAAGCGACGCCG
>CAYMLF010000322.1:0-1843 GCA_964391275.1 uncultured Candidatus Bathyarchaeia archaeon | reverse complement strand
CCAAGAAATTCTTAAATTGTTAAACCGTATTCCAAACAGGTTAGGTGTAAAAAATTGGCGCAACCAAGTTTCAAAACAGTTTTTGTTTTCCTTGACACTGACAAGTATTGTAGTCCCTTTGACATGCTGGTGGCGATTGACGCTTTTCCAGACTCCATGATATTTAAGTATGAAAACGTTAACGATGTTGACGCTCCCAAAATCGTTTTTGACCTGCTTTTCCCGCGTGGACCGCTCGGTGCAGCGCATACTAAAGTGTTCATTAACGGCAGCAACTTTGAGATGGTTGAAAAAGTTGTTGAAGCCACACAGAAAGCCATGAAGTCCGCTCCATGGGGAAACAGCATCATTGTTGACCCGCGAGGAGGATACAGCACAGCCGCAGCCGCAGTAGCAAAAACCTTCGGGGCTTCAATGGAAAAGGGTCTTGGCAGCCTTGAAGGCAAGAACGTTACTGTCTTGGCAGGCACTGGTCCAGTGGGTCAGACAGCTGCACGCATTTACGCTGCTGAAAAAGCCAACGTAACCATAACCAGCCGAACAATGGCTAAGGGTCAAGCTGTTGCAGACAAAATCAACGCTGAAGTCGGCGCACAGAGAGTAAAAGTTGTCGAGGTTACAAAGCCCGAGCAGACAGCCGCAGCCATCCAAGACGCTGAGATTGTGCTTTCTGCAGGTGCAGGCGGAATCCAGCTTCTCTCTAAAGCAGACTTAGACAGTGCCGCTAAATGCAAAATCGTTGCAGACATTAACGCGATTAAACCGCTTGGCGTTGAAGGTTTAGGTCCCAATGATGACGGCGTGGAGCTTAAGGCAGGCGTGTTTGGCATTGGCGCGTTGGCTATTGGCAAGTTGAAGATTAAGACTGAGACGGAAATGATTAAGCGTGCAACTGCTGAGGCGCAGGGGCTATTTGACTACTCTATCGCCTACACTATCGCTAAGGACGCTATTTTAAAGAAGCTTGCTAAGGCAGCTGCAAAGTAAGCAGTTGCCCATTAACATCTTTTCTTTTTGTTTTATTGGCTAAACTTTTTTATTGATGAGTTACTATTTGCGCTTAACAAGCCTTGTTTAGAGGGGAAATGGCTAATCGGGATTGAAAAGCAGTGATAGTTAACATTGTAGAACTCTTTCAGCAGCTGCTTAACGTCAGCTCTACTACCGCTGAAGTCATAGTTTCATTACTGATACTTGCGATTGTCGGTGTGGTAGGCTGGGGCACATACGTAGTTATCAGCAAGGTTTTTTGTAACTGGACAAAAAAAACTGCAACCACCCTAGACGACAACATACTAGCCTCTGTTAGAATTGTTATTGTAATGATGATATTGATTTTGGGCATAAAATTTGCTTTGTCGCCTCTATCGTTCCTTCAACAATACGATGTGTTGCCAAAAATTTTCTTGGTAGCGCAAATTTTGCTAGCTGCATATGCTGCTTCTAGAATTGCGATTGTAATCACAGAGTGGGTTATTAGCAGAACGCCGCTTGCAGGTAAAAGCAACCATTTACTGTTTATCTTAAAAAAAGTCATAATCATAATTTGTTTTGTAATTGCAGCAATTATCATTTTGAATACTCTTGAGCTTCAGGGTGCTCTTGAAACTACCCTTGTCGGTTTTGGTGTCGGAGGCATCGCCATAGCTTTTGCCCTTCAAAACACTTTAAGCGATTTCTTTAGCGCTTTTTCAATTTACTTTGACCATCCCTTTGAGATTGACGACTTTATCGTTGTGGGTGATTACAGTGGTACAGTAAAAAACATCGGTGTAAGGTCGACGAGGATTAAGCTTTTGCAGGGTGAAGAGCTTGTCATTTCTAACAAGGAGCTTGCTAATTC
>CAYMLF010000321.1:0-1843 GCA_964391275.1 uncultured Candidatus Bathyarchaeia archaeon | reverse complement strand
TATTCTGCGGGTGGCACGTTGCGGTTGATTTTGCCTTTCTTGAAGGCTTACGGCGTAACTGATGCTCAGATGGAGGATTTTTCGGCTCAAAACATTGTTTTAATCGCCAACACCCGTGCAACTCTGCGGCATGTGCAATCCATAGCTGACTGCTTCATTGTGAGCACCAGTTATGAGCACTATATTAAAGCGCTGTGCAGGGCGGTTGATTTTCCGTATAAGAACACGTACTGCACTAAAGTCCGCCTTGATAAAGCCGCCATTACCCCGCAGGAAAAGGAGCGTCTGCGAAAAATCGGTCAAGAAATCGCGCAAATGCCCCTGATTGAAATTCCGCAAGGTGCAAATTGCCTCAAGGATTTTTCGCAGTCTGACCAAGCTTTGATTGCGCGGCTTGACGAGGTTTTCTGGGGTGAGATTCCCAAGATGTTTGTGGGCAAGTTTCTCAGCGAGGTCGTCACTGTTGGTGGTGAGCAGAAGGCTGAGTCAATTCGGGGCGCTGCCAAGCGTGTAGGCGCTGCTTTGGCGGATGTAGTGTATGTGGGTGACAGCATAACTGACGTGCAGGCGTTTAGGCTGGCGCGTGAGGGTGGGGGTTTAGCGGTTTCTTTTAACGGTAACAGTTACGCTGTGAGAAACGCTGATGTTGCCGTTTTGTCGGAGAGCAATCTGGCGGTTGCGGTGATTGCGGATTTGTTTTGTCGTTTTGGCAGGGAGGCGACGCTTGGGGCTTTGGCGTCTTGGGGCAGGACAGCGCTTGAAGAGCGTGGAGTGGACGGTGGCTTGCTGAAGCAGTTGTTTTTTGGCGAGGGGTTGGTGAAAGTTCAAATAGTTACACCTCAAAATATGGATTCACTCGTGGTTGAAAGTAGTGAGTTTAGAAAGAAGGTGCGCGGAGTAGCCATTGGGAGACTGGGATAATGCCAAAAGCGGTTGTTGAGGACACTTTTGCAGAGGCTTTCAAGGGCATTTTCTGCCGCGTAATCGTGACAGCGGATGATTTGGAAACCTTGACTGCGGCGGCTGAGGATTCAACTGCGACGCCATCAGTTGTGGTTGGCAGAACAGAAGGCGGAATAGAGCGCTATTTAAGCGAAAAGGAAACTCCTGACGGGCGAGTGGGTGCAATTTTGCAGTTTTGGGGCGAAATCAACCCAGAAAAAACTTTTGAGCAGAGCCTTGAAAAGTTTGATAAAGAGCTTTCCTACCGTATTCGTCAAGACATTCTGGTTAAGCCGTTTACTGCCGTTTTTGATGCTTTGCCTGATGCGGAGGGCAGGTTGGATATGATGGAGCGTGTGGGGCACTGCGGGGACGGTTACGAGTGGGTGGAGCAGCGTTTTGGCAGGGAAGTTATTGTTGTTCCCTTGATGGTTCCCGACTTCACAATTGAGCGGCAGATTGGGTATGCCCGCGGCGTTATGGGCGGCAACTTTTGGGTAATGTGCCAGTCCAAGCAAGCCCTAAAGGAGGCGGGGAAAAAAGCGTTGCGCGCGGTCGGCGGGGGTTCTGGCGTGGTTGCGCCTTTTAATGTGTGTTCTGCTGGTTCTAAGCCCCAAACTCATTTTCCGCTGATTGGTCCAACTACTAATCATCTGTATTGTCCCTCGCTTAAGAAGCGGCTTGGCAGGGAGTCGCTGGTTCCTGACGGCGTCAACTTCATTGCTGAAATAGTCATCAACGGCACGTCGCTGGACGCGGTTAAACAAGCTATGAAAGCAGGCATCGAAGCCGTCTTGAACGTTGATGGAGTGGTCCGGGTTTCGGCTGGCAATTACGGGGGCAAACTGGGCGAGTACAAAATCCCCTTAAAGGAGCTGGCTCAATGACAAAGTTTGACGTT
>CAYMLF010000320.1:0-1844 GCA_964391275.1 uncultured Candidatus Bathyarchaeia archaeon | reverse complement strand
GGTCAGGCTACACTGCCAGAATGATTGCACGCTTCAAAATCGCCCAGCCCATAATCGCCGTCACCCCTGACGTCCAAGTCAAAAAACAGCTGGAACTTATCTTTGGTGTTCAACCTATCGTTTTTGACTACCTACAGTCAGAGGATGACATTTCAACCGTTGCAAACTACCTCTATGAAAAGCAGTTGCTAAAAGACAAGGAAACGGTGCTGTTCACGGCGGGCGAGCGAACCACGATGGAGCATGCAAGCAATGCAATCGAAATACACAAAATACACGAACTCAGAAAATACTCAGCCACCTAAAACAGCGCCGCTACCAGAAGAAAAGTCTGCTTGAAAACGCCTTAAACAATCCCCAGTTAAACGCGGATAGTGCGGCAAAATAGTATTTTTTTGCTTTGCCTTCAACTTTCCATATTTCTGTTCTGCCAAGCTGGGTCATGGAGACGCTTTCCCTAACCCTTTGCTTGTCTACTAAATTGAAGACCTCTCTAACTTTTTCTTGGGCAACTACCCTGTCGTTGGGGTCTAGTTTTTTGCTCTCACGCATGAGGTAACAGCAGTCTTTAAACGTGGAAAAATGGTAGCTGCAAACGTCTTTTTCGTCAAAGCCGTTCTGCTCCAAAAACAACGCCAGCTTGTACAATGCAAGGGGGCGGTCATAGGTTCTAAGGCTGGTTTTTCCAGTAATCGATTCTGGGTAACGCCGATAAAAATAGGTGCCTTCGCAGAAAGCAACCTTGCCACAGTTAAAAAACCACACTCTACTGGAGTATTCGTCACTGTAGACGCCGAACTCTTCCAGCCGCAGTCGGCGGATTAAATCGCCTCGCCATAAGGCAAAAGCGTGGATTGTCCAGTCAAGGCTCTCAACAACCGCCTCTCGACCTGTCAAAATGGCGTCACGATTGCTGTTTAAGCCAACGATTTTCTGCTCCAACACTTCTCCCTGCTCAGAAACAGTTTGCAAATCAACAAGCACTGCGTCAGCGCCCGACGTTTCAGCTTTATTGTACATGTTTTGCAGTGCGTCTGGGCTTAGGCAATCGTCAGCGTCAAGCAGAAACACGTACTTGCCCCTTGAGTGGTCTATTCCGTAGTTCTTGGTAACCGCGGGAACCGCAGTGTAAGGGGTGTTGTGCACGGTTACTTTGGGGTCTTTAGCAGCGTATTCGCCTAGAACCTGCAAGCTGCCATCCGTGGAGCCAGCGTCAACGCACAGCAACTCAAAATCTCTAAAGCTTTGATTTAGCACCGACTCTATGCTCTCCTGCAGATAAGCCTCTTTATTGTACACTGCCATAACCACTGAGATTTTCGGCGACAAAATTTGCTCAAAGCCTCCAAGTTTAATCCAACGCCTAATTACAGTGCAACGTAGAGTTTAGATTATGAAACGCCTGCGAGTGGGCTGCTCCATCCTTACATTAGACTGGTTTTGGATGATAAATAGCCATGTGACAATGCCAAAACAGCAACAAACAGATACAGGGAACTAATTCGGCTTTACTGTGACTGTCTGTTTTTACAATAACCTATAAGTACAGGTGGCTCTGTTGCTTGACACACAAGAGCCAAACAGAGAAATTCAGGAGCAGCAGGCTTTGAAGAGCAAAATCAGCAACATAGGGTTCGCAAACAAAATCCGAGACAACATCCTCTCCATAAGCAAAAGCAGCCTTGAACCATTATATGAAGACCTAAAAGAGGCAGACTGCATCATCTGCAGCGGCTCAGGACGCTCACTTTACTCACTCAATGCAGCTATGAGTTTAATGGCGCTAAACGAGGCGGCTGAATGGGGCAGCAAAGCCGTTTACACACCTGACGACCCAGGCTTCC
>CAYMLF010000319.1:0-1890 GCA_964391275.1 uncultured Candidatus Bathyarchaeia archaeon | reverse complement strand
ATAGCGTAAACGCCAGCGTAGTTTGTGCCGATAATTGCGCTTGTGTTACTGTTTATTTCATATGATGCTGTGGCGTAAGCCCACCATGTTCCCCATGGATAATCTGCATCTTCGCTTTGCCAAACTTTCTGTCCCTGTGGATTATAACATAGCCAGTGTCTATCCATTGCTGCAAAAGCAACTTTCCCGTGGTCAACAACTAAGGTTGCACCGCTAAATAGGGTTTCTGCAGGCGTGTGGGCAGTTGAAAAGTTGGCTGTAACTGAACCGTCTTTCATTGATAATATAATTACTCGGGTTCCTAAAGCGTTAACTCCGTCATCCCAGTTTACAGTAGCCGATATTCCAGCGTCAAAATCAGCAGTGCCCAGTGACGACATTGGCCAAGTAATATTGTTGAGGACTCTTGCGGTAAAGTTGTCTGCTGTTGGTGCTGTAGTCCAGTTAATCAACCGGTAAGAGGTAACTCCACCGTTTACCAAGGTTTGAATGCTAAGTGCGTATGGGTCACTGTAAATTGTTGAGCCGCCTCCACCGAATAATCCGCCTCCGCTACCTTGGATAGTGCAGTTGAATTCTGCGCCTGAGCTAACGTTTGAAGATATTGCGCCTGTGAATGGGTCAAATTTGATGAGTCGGTCGCCAATGTACACGAGAGCTGCGGATGCTCCAGCTCTTGATGTTGCGCCTGGAACTTCTTGGCTTCCTGTTTCAGCAGTGTTTAGGTAACTAATGCATGTGGGTGCTATTGGAGTAGTCATTGGTCCAAACAATGAAAAAGTTACGGTTGTTGCAACAGGGTACTCCCAGATTAATTGTCCAGTTCGCAAGTTCATACAGTAGAAGTAGGTTACTGAGGTTGTTCCTGTGCCAGGTTTAGAGTATGTGCCGTAAGCTCTGCCTTGAAAAACCAGCGTGGGCTGTGGGACTCCGCCGAATCCTGTGCCAGTGGAAGCTTGGTAACCTTGTCCTGCACCAAACAAGCCTCCGAAAACAGTTTGGTTTCTCCAGACTACGTGGGCTGTATTTGGCGCTGCAACGTATGGTGTATACTTGTAGTTGCTGGAGTAAAGAACACGTCCACTTGGTTCATAGATTGCTCCACTCCACGGGAAATCTCCAACGCTTGCTGCCCATCCTCGATTCATCGTGTTGACTGGCCTAGTCCAATAGTCATTCGGTAACGGATTTAGCGGCCATGAAGCCACTTGGGCTTCTTGTACTGTTAAGGTTTGTTCGGCAGTGTTGGAAGGCTGATACCACATGGAGTAATTGAAGAATGTTTGCGTGGTTCCAAAAGTTGCTGGCCAACCTGAGTCATTATAAAATCCTTGTGGGTAGTAGCCTCCTGCAAAACTAAAGCTGAGTTTCCATGTGCCAATTTGGTCGGCAGGGTACTCAAACCATGCTGTTCCGTCGCCGTAATAGGAATTCATTGGACCAACGGTGACTGATGTGCCATCTGGCTTTGTTATGTTAACTGTGTAGCCAGTGTGGTATCTGCTGCGGTGAATTCCCGGAGTCACCCAAACGTTTACTAGAAAAAGCTGATTCAACCCGACTGGGTTGGGGCTGAAACTTAGGTATGCAGTTGTTGGGACTGTGACATCTGGCGTGACGTTTGCAGGTAGTGGTCCCCAAATGGGAGCGCCTGGTGTGCCGCCGTGTGGTTGAGTATCAAGAGTATCTTGCGCGTTTACGTTCAAGTTTGCGCTCATAACTATTGACGCAAGCATAAAAACCAATAGGATTGCATAAATCAACTGTTTTTTTTCTCATAGAAAATTGCACTTTTCCTTTTTTCTCCTTAGAATTGCATGCTTTAAGGAGAACGCCAAGCTTATATTGCATTTTAGTAGGCGTTATGCTATAACATTTAAAAAGCCCTGT
>CAYMLF010000318.1:0-1893 GCA_964391275.1 uncultured Candidatus Bathyarchaeia archaeon | reverse complement strand
TGCGGTGACTTCTCGTCTTCTTGCCATATGCCCCAAATCCAGTCAGAGAAAATGTATTCGCTGCGTCGCATGCCCCACCCGTAATTCTGCGGCAAAACCAAAACCGTGTCTGCCTCTGCCTCGCCATAGGAAGCTCGAGAGTAAACGTGCGTGTACTGCCAGAACTGCTCCATGGCTGAGAAGTGCTCCTCTGAGAGTATGCCGTAAATGTTGTCTTCTGGATAATTTGGGTAGTTGAAAACTATAACGTACTTTGCTCCTGCACGGTAAGCAGCCACCATGTCATAGTAGATTTCGTTGGCGCTTGCCAGATACGGTGGGTCATCGCTTTTGTAGGTAACTATTGCGCCCCAGTCTTTGCCCTGCACGTTAGCGGCGCCTCGGCACAATGCGATTTGGCGGTTCGTGCTGATGTTCCAGCCCAACTCGGTGAAAACGGTGTCGTAGCCTGCAAGGTAAGTCCACCAGAACAAGACAAAGTCTGAAGTGAACAGGTGGATGCCTTTGCTTTTGGCATCAATCATACTTGTTGTATTGAGGTACTTTCCGTTTACTCCGTTTATATAACGGTCAGCGGCATCATCGTAGTCAGAAGCATCGGAGAAGAAGTCTTTTTCTTCTAGCTGTTTTCCTCCAGGCTCATCTCGCAGATGCACACCTAAAAACTTGTCACCCCACCGCTGCGGCGCCTCATCCAGCCACTGTTGATGCCACGGAAAAACAACGCGTGAAATAAAGTCGAAGTAAACGATGAATTTTAGGTCCGCCGCGGCTGCGTAGTCGCAGACAAGGTTTAGCGCGGTTTGGTTAGCAGTGACGTTCCACGAGTTAATCAGGAATACGTTGGTGTAGTCTTTGACTTTGTCAATCAGCGGCAGGGCGTCCTCTGCTCGTTCCAGTCCAAAGGAGACGCCGAAGTAGAATTCGTCGGGGTAAGATGCGCTGTTGCTGAGGTAGTAGCTTAGGACTGGTATGCATGCGGCTACGGCTAGTATGAGAAGCAGAAGCATTGCCAAATATTTCATCGTTAATCTACATTGACTGCTTAGTTAATGGATTAAAATGTTGTCCAAAATTGCCAAAACTGTGGCGTCACTGAAAAAATGCTAATTAACAATGAAACCCTACAGTAGTTGAGGTTAAAAAATAATGCCTAAAGTCCTAATCGTTTACGACACATTAACAGGAAACACCGAAATGATGGCGCAGTCAGTAGCAAAAGGCGCAGAGCGTGCAGGTGTAGAAGTGACCCTGCAGAAAGCTGAACAAACCAAACCCGCCGATTTTCTAGCTGCTGACGGCATAATTTTGGGTTCGCCAGTTTATTTCGGGCAAATGTCTGGCACATTGAAAGCGTTGCTGGATGAAACCATAAAGGTGCATAAGCAGTTGGATGGAAAAGTCGGCGGCGCATTTGCAAGCAGCGGCGGAATCGCTTCAGGCGGAGAAACCACCATGCTCTCCATAATTGAGGCAATGCTTATTCACGGCATGATTGTGCAGGGCAGAGCTGACGATAAGCATTATGGGGTTTCGATTGAGGGTGTGCCTAAAAAGGTTGACCTTAAAGAGTGCGAAACGTTGGGGCGAAGAGTTGCAGAGTTGGTCTTAAAACTTAATCCCAGCTAATTTTTCTTCTTAATGCCTGTTTGGTTGGGCGATTATTGCGCCTATAATTATGCCAAGCCCTAAAGCGGCAAACGATAGCGCAAACGTTTCATGATGCAAGTCGTCCATTTGAAACCAGACCCCAAAGGACACTTTTTGCTCTAAAAGAATCAGGAAGGCAAGCACGAAAAATAAAGTGGCAACTATCACTGCAACCCAACGGTTATTCACTAAAAGTAGCACCTATAGATACTGTGGGGTTTGCAAGAGTTTAAACCTAACTGA
>CAYMLF010000317.1:0-1902 GCA_964391275.1 uncultured Candidatus Bathyarchaeia archaeon | reverse complement strand
AGACTATATATAAGGGGGGTTAGAGAAAAAATCACAACTATACACCAGCAAGCCCAAAAAGACCAAAAAAGCTAAAATACACTAAAAAACCCTAAATTGGACCTAAATCCTATCCCCAATAGAACAACAAAAAAAGTTACCGAAGAACAAGCCGTATAAACGCAACAATAGGAATCCATTGACCATCAACAATCAATTCAGCATGAAGCCTCTGCACACCTTCCCGTGAAAAATGCCAAATCAAAACAAACGTATAGGCAACACCAAAAATCAGCGCAGGCATAAAAGTCATAAACAAACCATTCAACCCGCAAAACACAAGCCACAAACATAGAATGCCGTTTGAACCCATTAGCAACAGTCTTGTCTTGTTTCTGCCAAGTTTTATGGGAAGCGTTTTTGTTCCAGACGCCAAATCGCCTTTAATGTCAAGGAAATCAAACAGAATCGTGTTAATGAAAACTTGAACAAAAACATACGTAAAAACTAGAAGAATTTTGTCAAGACTTGCAAGCTGTAGAACTAAAGGCAAAAACGTCCCGTAAAGACTCCAACTCAACGCCACCATGAGACTCTTCACGCCTGTAAGGTCTTTAAGTCTAGGCAAGGAATCAGAAATTTTGACGCTATAGAGAAAACCAATGACAAGAGGAGCCATCAAAATTGCAACTGCCACCAAATTAACTGTGAAACCTAACACCAAACTCAACGCAATCGCCACAACTGAGGGAACAACATAATACTTTTTAGATTTCGAAACAGTTTCAGGCCTATTAATAGAATCCTCAACCTCGTCAGTAACCTTGTTTAAACTATAAACAGCAAACACAGCCAAAGACGCTGCAACAAGCAACACAAACTCAACCTGAACGCCGTAAAGAAAATATCCGAAAAGAAGAATCAACGGACCATCTATGGCAAGCAAAAGAGAACTTGAAGTCACAAACTTTGCAATCTTAACCAACACTTCCCTCACCCCGATCCATAAACGGTTCAGGGCTTAAACTAACACTATCTTTCAGCACAAACTGGAAAAGCTCCTCACCCCACATAATCGCCTGTGGGTTAATGCTGATGAGATCCATTTTATCATCATATTCACCACTTGCCGTGAAGAGACCTAAACTGAAGTTTTTGTCAGTAACCGTTAAAGCGACCCTTAAGTTCTCGCTAACATGAATTTTTAGAGTACCATTTTTGACGTAATTGGTCAAGTTTAACTTGGTTGAATCCAAAGTTTTCTTAAGAACTGCATTTGAAAGAATCAATTCAACACTATTCCCATTGCTAAGCAGATTCTCAATAACTGGGACATAATCAGGATGAAAAATCGGCGAGATACCCATAACTTTCTTTGACTTCATCAAAAGCTTGAGAAACACTTCATAGACTTTACTCAACTCTGTTTCACCTGAGCGAATCAATGTTGAATCAATCAAGTCACCCATCTTCAACATGAGACTTGAAGGAATAGGCTTCACGTCGTTAGGCAACCAAAAATCCTTGAATTTCTCAAGCACTTCCACTGTGTTGTAACAGTTCTTGCAGATTCTAGCTTCCATCAAACCCAAAGATGTCAAGCTATAGATACCCGAGCTTTTTGTTGTAAGACTGAGTGATTCAAACTCCTTTAAAATATGCAGTATGCTAGTTTCTCGGGCTTTTACTTCCTCTTTTAATTCTGAGAGTTTCTTATTTCCGTCCAGGAGACTGAGCAAGATAGATAGTTTCAGCTCTGACCTGAGAGGCGCTAGGTAATCCAAGCAAACCCCCCTCAAATAATCTGTACAGCGCACATATTTAAGCATTGGCACCTTGCTGTCCAACACATATGGAGAATAGGCAAATTTAAGTCGATTGCTCCAATTAAGCAATTTTGCTATTTTTCAACAAACTTTATAT
>CAYMLF010000316.1:0-1908 GCA_964391275.1 uncultured Candidatus Bathyarchaeia archaeon | reverse complement strand
TGAGTATGCGGATTATTTTCTTGGGAACCAGCGGCAGCGTACCCACGCTAAAACGCAGTTTGCCATCAGTGATGGTGCAGTGCCCCAAAGAGCAGTGGATGTTTGACTGCGGCGAAAACACCCAGCGGCAAATGATGACGGCAAAGGCGAGTTTTCACAAAAAAACCAAAGTGTTCCTAACGCACCTGCATGGCGACCACGTGTTGGGGTTGCCTGGGATTCTGCAGACAATGGCTCTGATGGACAGAAAAGAGCCCATTCAAGTGTACGGTCCAGTGGGCATTAAGGATTTTCTTGTTTGTTGCCAGCAAACGCTCAAGTTCGGCTTAACTTACCAAGTGGAGATTAACGAGATAATCCGTGAAGGCGTGATTTGTGAGGAAGAAGAATACCTCGTTGAAGCTGTAAAGTCTAATCATGCCACGGAAAGCTACGCTTACCTACTTGAGGAGAAACCGCGTCCAGGCAAGTTTTACCCCAAAAAAGCTCAGGCGCTTAACGTGCCAAAAGGGGAGTTGTGGTCTAAGCTGCAAGGCGGCGAAAACGTGACGTTACCTGACGGCAGCGTAGTTAAGCCTGAGGATGTAATGGGTCCACTGCGTCCTGGAAGAAAAATTGTTTATACAGGCGACACAAAACCCTTCGACTCCTTTGCTAAATTCGCTCATGAAGCTGACGTAGTTATTCACGACTGCACCTTTGACGATTCTTTAGCCGAAAAAGCCCAAACCGACGGGCATTCAACCCCCAGCCAAGCCGCCGCCCAAGCAAAAGCTGCAAACGCCAAACTGCTCGTACTAACACATATCAGCGCCCGTTATCCTAATGCAAAATTGCTACTAGAGCAGGCAAAAAGAATTTTTGAGAACACGGTTTTGGCTGAGGATTTTTTGTCGTTAGAGTTGCCGCTTAACGAGCTTAATTCAGCAGTTCCTTGAGCTTTTTGATGCTTTCGGGTATGTGCTCAAACGATTCGATGACGACGTTTCGGTCGTATCCCAGCTTTTTGAGAGTTTCGGCAAACCAGTCGTAATCTATTTTGCCGTAGCCAACGCCTAAGTGTGAGTCGTCGTCGCCGCAGTTGTCGCTGGCGTGGATGTGGATGATTTTGTCGGCTAGCTGGTTAAAGAAGGGCTCTATTTGCCCTTCCAAGTTGGCGTGTCCAAGATCCATAACAATGCCCAATGGCAAGTTGGTTTCTTTGTAGAATCGGTTGAAGTCCTCTGGGCTTTTCATTATGAACCAGTATTTAGCAGGCAGATTCTCCAATGCGATGTTAACGCCAAGTTCTTCTGCTGCCTCATAGAGTTCTATAATGCTTTGCGTATTTTGTTTCCATTCAGCGCCAGGGTAAAATTGTGTTATGCCTGTGCGTGCGCCTGGATGGAAAACCCATACTTTGGCATCTAGTTCATTGGCGTAAGCTAGGGATTGTTTGAGGCGTTTCATGGATGCGGTTAGGATGGGTTTAGATGGTGAAGCGATGTTTATGTCTGCGAATGGTGCGTGCATGGTGTATTCTAGATTGTGGCTTTTTGCGGCTTCCTTTAGCGTTTTGACTCTGTTCTGGTTGAGTTCGTGGGTGCCGTCGTCTAATACTTCAATGTATTGTGTGCCGATTTTGCTTAGGTGTTTAACCATTTTGTCGAATGGCTCGCCTAGACGATAGAGTGTTGATACGCTTACTTTGGCTTTGGACATGTTAGGGTTCCTCACGTGAATAGAATGTTTCTGGTTAAAAGAATAAAGCAACTAATTAACTTGTCTTGTAAAGCTGACTGTTTAGCTTTCGTTTTTTTAATTAGTAGTTGTGGGGAAAGTCGCCTTAGCACAACCACAACCAAAGCTTTGAGCAGTGCTGTGCACTCTAAAAATGAACGGTGCTGAGGTTTGCAGGCTGGTTGTGCA
>CAYMLF010000315.1:0-1911 GCA_964391275.1 uncultured Candidatus Bathyarchaeia archaeon | reverse complement strand
TGTGGGCTGTCGCCTTCAATGACGACTTCGCCAAAGCCTGTTTTTATGCGTGCTTCAATCCGCTTCATTCACGCTTCTCTCCGAAATCAACCTTTAATCCCAAAGCATTTTGCTTTTTAACCTCTACAGTAAACATGTTAACTCATGCTATACACTACGCTTAGCCTTTTTAGGATTTGCGGCTGATTTTGGGCAAGTTTTAGAATTTGTATTTTGTTTTTCTGTACGTGGCATGTAGAAAGTGCTGAGGTACTCAGATAGGAACTGCAAAAGCATAACTGTTTTTTGGTTTTCTGTTTTTGGTCGGGTTTTGATGCTTGCTTCGGTTTAAGGGTTAGTCAAGAAAGTTTGACGGAACCTTTTTTATCAAAAAAGCGAAGGTATTTGAGGGATAAGCTTTGTTGCCCGCAAAAGCAGACGCGTCAGCATTGGCACTTGTAATGTTACTTTCGATGCTTACGTTAGCTTGTTCATCTGCAGTGAATGCGCAAATCGTTCATGCTACGCCCTCGTTTGTTTATTCACCGCTTACGCCAAGGGTTGGAGATGTTGTGACTTTCGATGCCTTATGGTGGGAACAATACTGGAATGAGAATAATGAACCGCGCAGTTTCTCTTATAGCTGGAGTTTTGGCGACGGTGCCCATGCAACTGGCGCAACTGTAAACCATACTTTCACTAAATCAGGCACCTATAATGTCGGTGTGACTGTTGATGATGGTCTAAGAACTGGAGGCTCTTCTGAAATGAAAATAGAGGTAAGGGAGCAGACTCCTGTAACAGTTCATATTTTTTTGAGCAGTGAATCAATCTACACTGGACAAGAAGTCGTAATTAGCGGAAACCTAACGCGGAATGGTGAAGGCATGCCAAACGCTTGGGTTTCTCTTTTAAGCAAGACTTATGTTGAAGGAGCCACGTGGAACGACATTGCATCTGTGAAAACCGATGCTTATGGCAAGTTCTCAACTGTCTGGAAGCCTATTTATGGAGTTTATCAGGTTAAAGCCACATGGGCAGGTGATTCAACCTATCCTGAGTCGAGCGTTAGCGTTGAGCTTCGTGTGAAAGGATTTGGTAATTTTATCACAGAGTTTTCCTCCAACTCAACCATAAATGAACTGAATTATAACGCCACCACCCGTGTGCTAAGTTTCACGGCTGAGGGTCCAAGCGGAACTAATGGTTACGTAAGCGTTACTCTGGAAAAAGACTCTTCTTTTGACCCTTTAGGCATTAGCGTGCTTCTTGACGGGCACCCAATTGAGTATAATGTCAAATCAACAGGTGAATCGTGGATTTTATTTTTCACTTATACACATAGCATTCACAATGTATTAGTGAATTTTGAAGTGGGTAAAATATCAGAGCCCACATCATCTACACCGCTAGAGCAGCAAGAGACTTCGCCGTCTTTGCAATTCGAGACAGCTCTAACTCTTGTAATCCTAGTGATTGTTACTTGTTTAGGTCTGGCGTTGTACTTCAAGAAACACAAGCGTTAGGCATGCGATTTTTAGATGGCTATTCGAGTTTTTGTTTAAGGATTTTACTGACCGTTTCTGGGGTTGCTTTTCCGCGGACTTCTTTCATGACTGCGCCCATGAGCATTCCGAAAGCGGCTTTGCCTTGCTTTTCAATGACGGCTTGGTTGGCTGCGATTATGCGGTCAACGATGGATGTCAAATCGGTTTCATTGAACATTTTCAAACCTAAAGCATCAGTAGCATCTTTCACGGTTTTATTTTCATTTTTTGAAAGCCAGCTAAACACATCTGCTACTGCTTCCTTCGCTAGCTCACCTGAGCCTACAGCGGCAAACAATGCCTTAATTGGGGCTTCGCTAACGTTGTCAACTGCAATGCCATCGCGTTTAAGCGACTTCACCGTTTCAGTCAGAAAAGCTGCAAC
>CAYMLF010000314.1:0-1911 GCA_964391275.1 uncultured Candidatus Bathyarchaeia archaeon | reverse complement strand
CCGTAGCCTAGCACGGATTAAGGTGTCGGCCTTCGGAGCCGGAGATCGAGGGTTCAAATCCCTCCGGACCCGCTTTGCCTCTTTTTAGATTAAGTGTCAAGGCGTTTGCACAGAAATTATATTAGTTTTTAAACCCAAACGTTCTAGCCTTTGAAAATGTTCATCATTTGTTTCGAGAGGAATGCTCTTAGCCATTGCTGTGGCGCCGATGAGTAGGTCAGCGTCTGGCAGCAGGTTTCCTTCTTTTTTAAGCTTTGAGTATACTTCGCAGTATTTCTCTATGATTTCATTGTCTATGTTTAACAAGTAAAAGCTCTCTTCAAGCAACTCTTTTATTTTTGTTCTTTTGCGGCTGTCTATTCCTCTTAGCGTTTCAATGAGCGTTATGGGGGAAATAAATCCTTGCTTATGCCTTTTTTCTTTTAGCATTTGAATTATTATGCCTGTATCTAGAACGTTCATCTGAATGCAAACTTCTCCCTGAACTTCTTGCTGGATGCTTCCATGGCTGCCAAATCTTCATCGGTGAGAAGTTCAGTTAGTTCGTTGAATGCTTTTTTGCTTTTCAGTTTCTGTGCTTCATTGTATAAGTCTAGTATGAATTCGCCCCATTCTTTTTTGCCCTTGGCTTTTTCAAGGCGTCTCTTGACGTCTGTTGGAATTGATATTGTGGAATATTCAGTCATTATTAATCATTACATAATGACATAACGAATTAATTTATAATTATTTTCGAAGTTTAAGACGGAACGTATTGCCTTAGCCTTTGTAGCGATTGAAGTTTCTCTCTGTCACCGATTTTTGCTTCTTCAACCGCCTGCCGAAGAACCTGAATCGACTCATCCATCGATTTGCGCTCCACTGGAAAAGGGACGCCGTCTTTGCCGCCGTATGCGAAGCTGAATTTGACTGGGTCTTCCCAACTTGGCTCTTCGCCATACATGAGTTCAGCTACAAGTGCTAAGCCACGCACGGTTGCTGGCCCCACGCCTTTAACGCTCAGTAGCTCCTCATAATTTGAAGGCTGGAAGTCGTAGATGCGGCTTAGCGTGTCCCAGTTGATGTTTCTTGGCATGTTTAGCGTGTTTAAGGTTTGCTGCCACGGGTCATCTGGCTTTGGGAGCCATTGTTGCAGTGAAGCTTGACTTACTGGCCTATTCGCAGACTCTAAGAGGCGAGCTAGCTTTTTGGTCGGTTCCTTGGCTAAGTCAACAGATGCTTTGCGTGCGCCTTCGCTGGTTTTGGCGACCATGTTTAGGGCTTTTTCGCGTTTGATGTTGCAGGCGATGGCGTTGTGCGGTTCCTCCACAAAGTTTGTTGTGTTGTCGGACAGCCAATGGTAACGTCTAGCAGAGCGGTCATCATGGCTTAAGCCTTGCTGGATAACCGCCCATTTCTCATCCTCAGTGACCAAGAAAGCGTGATGGTATAGCTGGTATCCTGCTTGGATGGCTGTGTTGTCAACTTTAGCGGTCATGCGGCTGGTATAGGTTAAGTCTTCAATTGTTTGCTCTGAAAAACCAAACAGTGCACCCGCTTGTGCGATGTCGCTGGGAGTTTTACGGCTGGTTCTGCCTTTCCCACCGCAAACCGCGATACCGTGCTCTTTTGGCGAGAGCGCATTTTTCAGGACACCAGTGACCACGGTGGTTACGCCGCTGCTGTGCCAGTCATAAGCCAGCACGCAGCCGAAGGCTTGAAACCAGTAAGGGTCTGAGAGGCGCTGGATAAACTTGGCTGTGCCCTGCTCTTCAATCATTATGGAGGCGATTTCGTGGGCTAACTTTCGCATGCGTCCTGTGAGCCACGCTGGAGCTTTTCCGCCGTGAAGAGGCAAGTTTGCAACGCCAGTTCGAATCAAGGTTTCATCTTGGGTTGATGGAGCAAGTGTGGATATATGGATTATTGCAT
>CAYMLF010000313.1:0-1912 GCA_964391275.1 uncultured Candidatus Bathyarchaeia archaeon | reverse complement strand
AAACAATCCAACATAAAAAACCCAAACAACACAGCGAGACACCTAAATATGATGAACTCCAAGCTTGTATTGCCTCATTCTATAAGGTAACAGTTTGGTGGTGGCTTAATTGAAAGTTGAAATAAAACGCAAACCAAAAACGCAAATATGCAAATTCAAAAATCACTTCATAAACTTCGAAAACAATCAAGCAGTGCAGCAAGTTTTCGGAGAACAGACAGACCATGCATTATCGAATCTTGAAATAGAATTCAATGAACAAACAGTCTACATGCGAGTAGACTACGACGGCAGACTATTAATCAACCCAAACTACCTTGAAAACGCAAGCTTAATCGACATTTACCTAGACGTTATACACGAACTAGTCCATGTCAAGCAGGTTATGAACGGCAAAAACTGCAACCACGCACTGCCATACGTTGAGCGTCCACTGGAGATTGAGGCTTACAGAGTAGCGGTGAATGAAGCAAAGGCACTGGGCTTAAACGAGACCAGAATCATCGATTACTTGGATTCCGACTTAATCAACAATCAAGAACTCAGAAAACTGGCAAATGCAGTAGGCATCAACTGCAAAGAAGAACCAATAGCCGCAGACTAACCACTAAACACCCTCAACGCCTAACGCTTAACGCGAAACTGCTCAATCGTGTCTTTAGCCTTTTCCCGACGCACCTGATGCTCCGCCAAAAACCTGTTAAGCTTCTCAGCAACATCCTTTTTGCATTCGCCACACAACATTTCGCCTGCTCGGCATCTGCGTTCGCGCTCGTTGAGTTTTGTTGTGTCCTCTTCGAACAAGAAGAAATAGTACTGGAAAATACTGCACACCACTGGGTCGCCGCCTGTTTTGCGTTGCTCAGCCGCGGTGCCTTTGCCGCCTGTGAAGGCGTTCCAGATTTTCTTTTTCACCACGTCTGGCTGATCCATCGTGAATATGCTGGTTTCAGGCATCGACGCACTCATTTTTCCGCCTGCGCCAAGTCCAGGCAGGAAGCGGCAGTGAATTTGGGCTGGCTTGTAGTAGCCAAGTTTCTGTGCGATGTCGCGGGTTACGCGCCAATATGGGTCTTGGTCGATGGCTGCGGGGATAAGCGCTGGCACGTTTTCGCCGGTGAGTTTTTTGTGTATGAAGCATGGTGCAGCTTGCAGTGCAGGCCAGAACACCCAGCCGATGTTTGTGCTGTCTTGAAAGCCAAAGCTGCTTCTTGCCGTGCTGTAGGTGATGCGTTTGGCTACTTCCAAAGCGATATCATAAAGCAAATCGATGTCTTGTGTGTCATAAATTATAAAAGTGTCCTCTGGCTTAAACCCCAAAGCGATAAGGTCAAGAGCGTTCTCGTACGCCCATTTGCCTGTTTCTTTAAGGCTTGCATCATCATCAATGAGGAATTTTTCATCGTCGGTTAACTGGAAATATAGGCGAGTTTTAAATTTTTGCTGCATGTGAAGCGTGAAAATCCACGGTACAAGATGTCCAATGTGAACTGGTCCTGATGGTCCTCTTCCAGTGTAGAGTACAAACTTGGTTCCTTTATCGTAGAGGTCCAAAACGGTGTCTAGGTCGCGGTGGCTGAAGAAAATTTGGCGTTCCAACTGCAGGTGCAGCTTGTCAGTGTGTGACTCCACGCGTTTGAGAAGTTCAGGCGTTAACGGTTGCGTGCCGAACTCGCGGATTAAGCGTTCATAGTCAACTTTGCCCTTTACTTCCCATGGAGTGACTACCATTTCATTGTTGTTTTGCTGGTCGTTTGCCATCCTAATTTACCGTGCCTTAGTTGTGAAAAACGGTCTTGGTGGTATATGCTTTTTTCGGTTTCAGCAATTTGTTTTGGTTGTTTTGGCTTCTCCATTTTTGGAGGGTTGGGGATGGGATTTAGGTCCAATTTACTGCTTTTTAGCGCTTTTT
>CAYMLF010000312.1:0-1937 GCA_964391275.1 uncultured Candidatus Bathyarchaeia archaeon | reverse complement strand
GTATTTTGCCTTTGCAATCGATAGGATTAAATTTTCCATGTGAAGCTTTTACCTGTTGAAGGGTGCTTTGGATGCTGGCTGTCTTAATTGGTGTTTCCGTCCTCGTGTTAGCTGTAATACTGGATTTAATCATCGGAGACCCTTCGCCTTGGAAGCCTTGGAGACGCATCTACAACCTGCACCCCACAGTTTGGCTGGGGCTATTAACGAAAAAGCTTGAACCCTACTTCAAAACTTCAAACGCAAAGCTTGAAAAATTCGGCGGCGTAATCTTAGCCTTAATTATCATTTTTTCAATCACTTTGCCAGTCTATTTTGGCTTATACTACCTGTACGTTTTCCTCGGCGCCGCCGCCTACGTCATAGCTGCACTGGTAATCTACAAGTTCACTATCTGCATTAAACTTGAAACTGACGGCGCAGTCGCAGTTGTTAAAGCGTTGGAAGCCAACGATTTAGCGGAAGCAAAAAAATACGCCCACTTCTCGCGCCGTGACCCAACAAACTTGACTGGACCACAAATCGGTTCAGCCGTTATCGAATCCATGGTTGAAAACTTGACCGACTTCAAGCTGTCGCCGTTTATTTACTACTCGTTTTTTGGGTTGCCAGGCGCGGTGGCTTTCCGAGCAGTAAACACGTTAGATGGCATGGTTGGGTTCAAGGATAAAGAGCACATAAACACTGGCTGGTTCTCAGCGAATCTCGATAACATTGTTAATTATGTGCCCTCAAGATTTACCACTGTTTTAATGATCATTTCAGCAGCAATTCTTGGCTACGATTACAAGAACGCATGGCGAATAGCTAAACGTGATCACACGCGCGTGCAAAGCAGAAACCACGGGTGGCAGATGGCGGCGATTGCAGGAGCCTTGCATATTCAACTTGAAAAGCCAGGCAAATACACGGTCGGCGACCCCACTGAAGAAATAACGCCTGACAAAATTACAAAGTCCCTAAAAGTCCGAGATTTATCGATTGTCTTGTGCATGCTGATGGTTTTGCCAATTATTTTTGTAGTTGGCTTTTACTGGCCGTTTCTTTGGGGTTTGCCTCTCTAAATTCGCTAAACTGCGCAATCTCTCTGAGAACCGCTTTTTTTCGAAATGTTTAAACATTTGACGCTGTGTATTTCGAAGAGACACACATAGGATAGAGCATAATGGGGCTTCACGTTACTCTTGTAAATCCACCTTATCGAACACGTCCGCATCAGCATCCTCCATTTCCACCGTTAGGTCTAGGTTACTTAGCTGCTGTTCTGGAAAAAAACGGTTTCAAAGTTGAAGTTATCGATTGTCAAGCGTCAAGATACACGTATGATGATTATAAACGTGAAATCGCCAAACGTAAACCCGACATTATCGGCACAACCGCACCCACAAGGTTGTATAATTCAGCTAAGGAAATCTTGAAAATCAGCAAAGAAGCCCACCCCGATGCTGTTACAATGCTTGGCGGTGCTCACGTAACTTTTTGGAATGAGAAAGCACTTCAAGAATGCCCACAGCTAGATGTGGTAGTCCGAAAAGAAGGCGAATACACGCTACTTGAGATTGCGCAGCGTCTTGAAGCAGGCAAAGACATCACCGACGTTATAGGAACCACTCAGAGAAAAGAAGACGGCTTCGCATTCAACCCTGACAGACCCTACATAGAAAATCTGGACGAGTTGCCGTTCCCCGCAAGACACCTCTGGGACATTGACGCCATCCGTAAACAGGAAGACATGTTCTACCTCATCACCACTCGAGGATGCACTGCATTTTGCAACTTCTGCGCTGCTGTACGAATGTTCGGCAGAAGATTCCGTATGCGCAGCCCAAAAAACGTCGTTGACGAACTCGAATTTCTGTACAAAACCTACGGCGCTCAAAACTACACTTTCTGTGACGACGCTTTCACAGTAGATATGGAAAGAACAGAAAGGTTAT
>CAYMLF010000311.1:0-1954 GCA_964391275.1 uncultured Candidatus Bathyarchaeia archaeon | reverse complement strand
AGCAATCAACCTCAAATACGTTTTTGAGAGAAACGTGATCAAAATTATGGCTGATTTCACTAATATCGAGCGTGACGGGTGCGTAGAGCTTTTGATGCTTAATGAGCAGGGTGCAAATGCTTTTCAAAGTTACGCTGACACTGGCGGTTTAAGGTTGAACGGGCGTGGAATTGGTGCATGGGATATGGTGCACGCTAAAAGTGCAACGTTAAGCAGTGCAGATGCTGGTTTAGCGTTTTCTTTGGAGAATAGGGTGCCTGCAGGGCTTTTTAGGGGTTGGGAGAGCACAAAAAACCGTTTTTCCTGGGCTGGCTTAAGCTATTCAATCGAGCCTAAAACGAAATTCTTCGACTACGCCATTAAGATAGGTGCCTAAGTATTTCTTATGGTGTTCTCTGAAAAGACGGGCGTCAGGTTGTTTTGGGAATAACTTTAAATGGAAAAAACGGTGATTAGGTGAGAGGTGTTAAATTGAATAACAGATTGCTTGCAGCAGGTTTAATTTTTTGCATTGCAGCTTTAACGTTCGTTGGAACAGCTAAAGGTCAAACTATAACTCCGGGAGTTTTTGCTGGTGCCAACTTTGATTATCACGTATCGAGTTATTGGAGTTCAAACGACGCTTACGCAAACATTCCGTCGGATTTGCTTGAAGTTAACCAGACATCACATGTTGAGGTTCGAATCGGCGGCGTGAACACTACAAATGTTGAAACTACTTCGATTTACTACTATTATAACGGTTCAGCCATTCTCTTGAGAGGAAACGTGAATTTGAACACTGGACTTAGCTATGGTGACTTTGTCGCTGTCATAGGCGCCGACCTTAAAACTGGAGACAAAATTCATCCAGGCGGCGACGACGGCATTACAATCAAAGATGCTGTTACAAGAAGTTATGAAAGCGGAGGTAGGTCAACTAATCACATAAGCACTACTGTACGAAACGATACTGCCGGATACACTGCAACTAGAGACCAATACTTTGACGCGGCAACAGGCATACTAGTGGAGGAAGTTACGAAAACAGATGTTGATAACCCCGCCAGCACAACCATAATCACTTGGAAAATTGATTCCACCAACTTTGAGGGCTGGGTGATTCCAGAGTTTCCGGTAATAATTGCGGTGCCAATCTTCATGGTCGCTGTTGCATTTGCTGCTGTTGCCTTTAGAAAGAAGCTGTTTAAGGTTCAAGTTCCAAGCAAACTTTAAACTTTTTCTATTTTTTATTTTCCGCATTCAAAGCTGTTTTGTTTTGCTGTTGCTTGAAGTAAAGAAGCGCAGAGGGGTTATGCCCAGTTTTCCCTGTGAACTTCCTTATTCCTTAGACGTTTCATTTTATCCAGTTTAATCCGTAGGCTGTAGCTGAAGGCTAAGAGCCAAAAAAGTACTCCTCCAAGCCCTAAAATTGTGCTCACCCAGTTGCCTAAAAGGTAATATGCAACTTCAAAGCCGCATAAGGAGATGAACGTTAAGAAACTGCCTGTTACACTGTAGCCGCGTAGCATGTTTCTGTCTTTTAATATGGCTCGTAGAAGCAAAATTAAAGCGATAAAGTTGATTGCGCTTGCAAAAGAGAGTACGATGTCCACCGGTTCCATGAGTGTGTTTCTCCTAGCCTTCCTAATCGAACTGTTGCCAGTCACTTAAGAGTTTTGTAGACCAAGCTGTAGCATGTAAATTTCCTTATTAATGTTCAAAACCATGTATAACAAATCCGCGAAGAGAGGGGTGAAATTTAAAAAAATGCTTTCGCGAGATTGTGACGGATGCGGACTGCAGAAGCCATGCATTAAACGTTACCGTAAAGTAGTGCAGGGCGAGAAGGTGTACTGCCCTGATGGAACAGCGCACCTTGTTGACAACGCAAGCCTAGACTGAAGCTGTAAAAGAGTGGAACAGCCTAAGTGTTCCAAACCAACCTTTTTGTTACCAGCTTGATGGCAACTAC
>CAYMLF010000310.1:0-1964 GCA_964391275.1 uncultured Candidatus Bathyarchaeia archaeon | reverse complement strand
GTGCCTTCCATGCACATGTCATCGATCTTATACGATTTCTCCTTCTCACTCAAAATAGCCTTCTCAATTTCGTCTCTCTGCTTGCCTTGAGAACACAATTTCCCAACTAAATACTTGTACTTAACGCCAACTCTTCTAATCAGCAAGCCGTCAGTACAGCCAAACGAGCACACTGGATCCGCTAACTCGTAAATCTTTGTGCTGGGATCCATATACGCTCCATCACCATACACGATTACCTCAACCTTTTTACCCAAACCCTCCAGAACTTTCGATTGGATTTTAGCGGCAATCTCAGCTGCTTCTCTGGGTGCCAATTTTATTTCTTTGTCAGAATACATGTTAGTTCCTAATAAGCCCCATTCAGACCAAGCACTTTTCCTGTTGTCATTGCAAATGTCTTTTAGGCTTATCGCGTTATCAAATTTCTTCTTCATTTTCTCAAGCACTTTATCGCTTTCATGAATACACGAAACTATAACGCCGTCAACATTGTGATCTAATATTTTGTAAACGTTGTTGGATAGATAAATGTCGGGTTTACCGCCTTCTGTCTTCACTATTTGACCGTAAAGGTCCAAATAGTTGACGCCTGTTTCAGGATGGCAAAAAGCCACGGCTTCTGATGCGTCGTATGTTACCTCTTCTCTGTTTAGATCTACATTTACTTGCTCATCTAATCCTTCAGGAGCTATTTGGTTCCCAACACAATCTCTTGGATAAGAAAATTGGATAGTAACGCTGCCTTTTGGAACCGCTTTTGCTAACGCTTCCAGTATGGGAACAAACCTGTTACGGCTGGCTATTGGAAAGATTATTCCAAGATTACCTGATTCTGTTAGGTCCAGTTTTTCCCTTACTTCCTTTGCTATTTCTTCTTTAGTCACATAGTTGTTTTGCGCTCTTGCAACTACCGATTCCTTCACGCACAAGATGTCGTTGTCATCGATTAAACCGTCGGCATCGCATTGTTTGACAGCTTTGAAAACCTCTTCTGCGATGTCATCTCCAGCTAAAATAACGCCCATTTTTACACCGTATGCTTTAACGCCTAAGTAATCAGGTAATTTACCCATTTAAATCACGGAAAACAATAATCGGTGTGATAGGATATTAACTTTGACTTTGTTGCAATGGGCAATCGGTTAAGGTTTAGCTGCGCAAGAATTGCACTGGAGTTTGAATGGGCTAATGCAAGATATCGCCCCATCTCTAATTTATTGTATTTTAGAACACAAGGTTAAAGCGTAACTTCAAACCAATAACAAAAATGCTCGGCAACTGAAAAAACGATTTGGTTGCCCAGCCCACAAAACCAAACACCTTGCTTGGGGGAAGAACTAGCATGAAAATAGGAAATGTAGACATTTCGGGTCAACTCGTCCTTGCACCCATGGCAGCCGTCAACTGTACTGCTTTCAGAATGCTCTGCAAGGAAAACAAAGCTAGCCTAGTTTATACGCAAATGTTCGACGCTGAGCTTGTCAAGAACAAGAGCAAACGCGAAGTAAAAGAACTCCTAAACATTAATGAGGCTGAAAGACCCGTAACTGTTCAGTTAATCGGCAACAACGAAGAATCACTAGTTAAAAGCGTTAAACTCGTTGAAGACTACGCTGATATAGTCGATTTTAATGTCGGCTGTAGCGAAAAAGAGTTTCTGGAGCTTGGATACGGCGCTTTTTTGCTTTCTAATCTTCCGTTGCTGGAAAACCTTGCTAAAAAAATTGTTAAAGCCACAGCGAAACCCGTTACGGTAAAGATGCGGATAGGCTTGGATGCTCAAAACATAATCGCTGTTAAAGTTGCCAAAATGCTTGAGAGCGCTGGTGCCGCGGCAGTTTGCATACATGGTCGAACGGCTCAGCAGAAACTCTCAAAGAGAGTAAATTGGACAATAATGAAGCAGGTGAAAGAAAAACTTGCTATCCCCGTGATGGCAAACGGTGACGTTACAAGCTATA
>CAYMLF010000309.1:0-1970 GCA_964391275.1 uncultured Candidatus Bathyarchaeia archaeon | reverse complement strand
TACCACAACTTGGGCGATGCAGGCTTAGAATTTCTAAACGAGTTAGCGGCAGACGGCAGAGTCCGCGTTTTAACCACGCTCAACCCCGCAGGCATGGATTTGGAGAACTGGCAGCAACTCGGCATCAGCCCAGAATTCGCCGAAAAACAAAACCTCGTCATCGACGCTTTTCAGCGCATGGGCATACTCGTAAGCTGCACCTGCACACCCTACTTGATTGGCAACCTGCCGCTTTATGGCGAACACGTTGCTTGGTCAGAAAGCTCAGCAGTAACATTTGCCAACTCAGTTTTAGGCGCCAAAACAAACCGTGAAGGTGGACCATCAGCGTTGGCAGCCGCTTTTGTAGGCAAAACCCCTTGCTATGGCTTGCACCTTGACGAGAACAGAGTGCCAGACGTGCACGTGCAACTTAACACTGAATTAACTAAGCTGTCTGACTGGGGCGCTTTGGGCTACGCAATCGGCAAAAAAGCAGAAAACAAAATCCCATACATAACAGGCGTAAAGAGCGCTGACCTTGACGAACTAAAAAGCTTTGGCGCATCACTGGTAACTTACGGAGCAAAACCACTCTTCTACATCAGAGGCATAACGCCGGGCGCAGAGCTTCAGCCTCAACCAAAGGCGCAAGTAACCATTGAGCAAGCTGACATCAAGAACGCTTACGATAACATAAACGACGACGTGAACGACATAGATTTCGTATGCGTCGGCTGCCCGCATTGTTCAATCAAGGAAATCCAAGAAATCGCCAGCTTAATCAAAGACAAAAAAGTCGCATCTGACACCGAGCTTTGGGTTGCCACTTCCCGAACAACCAAGCAATTGGCAGATAAACGCGGCTACACCCAAATCATTGAGGCGGCAGGCGGCAAATTTGCATGCGACACCTGCATGGCAGTTGCACCCCTCAAAGGCAGATTCAAAGCGCTGGCGACAACGTCAGCGAAAGGCTGCTTTTACTCTCGGCAGAACCTTATGAAAACCAAGATGGGCAGCATACAAGAATGCGTTAATGCGGCGGTGAGTGGAAAATGGAATTGAAAGGCAGAATAATCTATAGGGGCAAGGCGGAAGGCGAAGCGCTCGTCACGTCGATGCCGATTAGCTTCTACGGCGGTGTTGACCCCAACACGGGCGTTGTCATCGAGAAAGGACACGAACTCCAAGGCGTAAGCATTAAGGGCAAAGTGTTGGTGTTTCCTCAGGGCAAAGGCAGCACGGTTGGCAGCTACACGTTGTATCGTCTCAAGAAGAACGGTGCCGCGCCAGCAGCCATGATAAACCGTGAAACCGAAACCATCGTTGCAGTCGGAGCCATAATAAGCGAAATCCCCTTCGTAGACAAAATTGATGTCAGCAAAATCAAGAAAGGCGACAAAGTCAGTGTAGAGAACGATACAGTCAACATAAACTACACTTGACAAAATATGCGCAACCTTAATAGTTGAACTGCCTGTAAAAAATTAACTATGCAATCAATCGCGTTCCGCTTACCTAAATCTAAGGTAATTTGGAGCAAACATTCGAGGATAAACTCGAAACAGAACTGTCACGGCTGGGAATAGCCAAAGCAGATTTGGAAGCGGTAGTTTTAGAGCCCGATGAGGTGTTGTTTGACACTGAAACAGCCAGAAACATCGCTATAAAGCATGAACGCAGTCTAGCCATAATCTTCGAGAGCAGGACTGAGGATATATTTATTATAACGGCAATCTATAGCAGTAAACTTGAACGTGTCATATCAAAGAGGAAACGGTCGGGAAGATGGCTTTGATAATAAAATATGATTCTGAAGCTGATGTTTTAGTAGTTAAAGTTAAAGAGGGCGCCTTAGCAGATGAGGAACTGCTTGATAATGATGTGATTTTGGGTTGTGATAAAGATGGGGAACTTGTATCCTTAGAGGTTCTGGATGCGTCAAAGAAGGGCTTATTCAACGCATTTGTTGAACTTGCCAAATCCAA
>CAYMLF010000308.1:0-2007 GCA_964391275.1 uncultured Candidatus Bathyarchaeia archaeon | reverse complement strand
ACGTTCATTGGTGATGACTCTTACGGCAGCTCCTTTGCTACAACATACGTTAGCGTGACAGAATCAACAGAGACAACGCCGACAACGACAGCAATCAGTTTCGATGCGATAAACAGCACAGTTACAACCACTATCCTCGGCGGAGTAGTTGCAATAATTATTGCAATAGCAATCGTTGGCGTTCTAATGCTCAGAAAACGATAAAAAATGTTTGCCCAACAATCAAAATCCCTTTTTCTTTTTGTAACCTGCATGAAGGGGCTGAATAGGCTCAAAAAAGTTAAAGATTTTTTGGTATGCGTTTTCTTTTCTCCTTAATTTGCGGTGAGCCTCAGCAAACCCTTCTGTGTTACCCATGTGAGCTGAATTTTAATTTGAATCAGCAATTGTTTTGGCAACTCCGCGAGTGTAACATGGCATGTTGAAGCTATCACTAAGAAAGGTACTATGGGAAACATGTTTTTAGACTCAAAAGGCTATCCGCATGTTATCTATCAATATCGAGATCAAGAAGTTCATCAGCTAAAAACTCCGATATAATGATTTTCTCTTAACAACGCCCTGCTCACAGGTAAGCAAGATTTTGCTTGGCAAGTTTTGCGCTTAAATGGCGTCTGGGTCGGCAAGCATCTCTTCAGCGTAATCCACTGCAACCCTCAAAAACAGCCAAGTCATAGAAACAGCCACTACACCGCTCAGCAACAGCCCAACATAAACGTAGTAGTTGGGAAGCGGCGGCATGGTTGGAAGAAACGAAACAGCATAAACGCTTAAGGCAAAAGGAATAACTGGGGCAACAATACCCAAGCCAATAGCTAAACAGACAAAAAAGCTAAGCACACCCCACTTAGGCTTAAGTATTTTGCTGACGCCAAAGATTCCTCGGGGCTCAGCCGCTTTCACTCCAAAAGCAACTGAAACAGCAGACAGAGAAAAAATCAAAAACCCTGCTTCAAGCAAAGTCACGGCGGCAATCAGCACTGGGGGCTTAAACACTATACCGCCAATTACGGCGCAGACCAACGAGATTGTCAAGGCAAAGAAGGCTGCAAAGAAAACCTTTGCTTTAGCAATTGACTTGGCAGAAATAGGCGATGAAAACAAGTACCAAATGCTGCTGCCCTCCAAAGTTGTGAGCAAAATGCCCAAGAAAGGAGTAATCATTATTCCGGGAACTAATGTTATCAAGGCAAACACGACAGACGAGCCGCCCATTGGTATGGGACCATTTACTTGTGAACTTCTCAGCACGTTAATAAAAATGAGCGCAAGCATACTTATGGGAAAAATAAAGATAAAACTCAACTCGTGGCGTCTAGTAACCGTTTTTAACTCCTTTTTCATGAGCGCTGCTTCAAGGGAGGAGAAACCCAGTTTCGTAAACATGCTTTGTCTGGGCGTGTAGACTCCGCTTGACAGCCTAATTGCAGGTAACTGGTACAGTGCAAATCGAGTGTTAACGTATGTAGCCGCAAAAAAGACCGCGCATATGAAACCAAGACTCGCCAAAGAGAAAACCAATGTTTCTATCCAGAGGCTGCTGGCGAAGGCAGAGAGCGCCATCCCCGGCCACACGTAAGGAATAAACCAAAGCATCCTCTGTCCTCCAGCTACGGATTCAAAGAGAAGCGCTGGCGTTATCTGATTGTAGATTGAGAAGTAAATTAAATAAAAAGCAAGCATTGCGCCTATTGAAGTGGCGAGTCTTAGCCAGATAGCGCTTCTTCCAACACCCTTCGTAACTGCACCCAACAGCCTAACCTGTAGGCTCTTGAAGATTTCAGTCGTTGCACTTGCCAAAACTAGGCTTGCCATCAACGCAAATACTGTAAAGACGGCAAGAGCCGTGAGCCCCATAAATATGCAAGCAACCAAAACGGCTGAGCTTATGAAAACTGTAATCATTAAGGGTAAGCCAAGCAGGTTGGATATTATTGATGCGAGTGTGTGTTCTTTCCAAGAGATGGGAAACCAATACATGGGTTGAACTGAGGCTTTAGCGCCTAT
>CAYMLF010000307.1:0-2021 GCA_964391275.1 uncultured Candidatus Bathyarchaeia archaeon | reverse complement strand
ATTGACCTTGTAGAGGGCGGTAAAAATTACGGTTGGAACATTGTAGAGGGCACATTATGCTATGACCCTCCAAGCGGGTGTAACCAGACAGGACTTGAGCTGCCCATTTGGACTTACACGCGTGATTTAGGCACTGCAGTAATCGGCGGTTTTGTTTATCATAATTCAGAATTGCCCAGCCTAATTGACGCTTACGTTTATGGCGATTATGGTTCTGGAAGAATCTGGGCGCTTAAAATCAATGGGGAAAATGTCACCAACCTTTTGCTGGCTGATACCGAGTTAAACATTGCCTCGTTTGGGCTCGACAAGTCTGGCGAACTTTACTTGTGCGCTTACGACGGCAAGATTTACATGCTGAATCCAGAAGTGATTCCTGAATTGGGGTGGCATGCAATCTGTGTAGTAATTTTAACCGTTTTGGTATTGACCGTTCTTTTCAGGTTTTTCAAGAAAAACGATCGGGTTTAATGACTTGCAATCTGTGATTTAAGTTTAGTTTTCTATTGCTGCTTTCCTTAACCGTTCACGAATGTCGGGCATAGCCGCTTTAGTTCGCAGCCAGTCTGGCAATTGATTTTTTGCTGGATTTGTAACAATGTATTTTTGGCCTGCAGAATTCATGGTTTCACACAGTAAATCTACTGTGCATTCTTCTTGGTGCCTATCAAACTCTAAATTATTACACATTGCGTCAGCGTAGTATTGACGTATTTTGTCTTGAGCAATTTTGCGGTACATAACTTGTAGGCTTTGCAGGAAAGGCTGAGAAACCTCGATGCCCTCAATTTCAGTTAACGTTCGAAGTAGCGTGATTAAGTTGTCTTGTGCAGTTGTGATTAACCCGTTGTTCTTTAATTCTTTATGTTTATGGTCATAAAAGCCTAGGTCGACTTCGCAAACTCGCTCCATCGCGGCGTTTCTGTAAAGTTCTGCTAGTAAACCTACTTCTAAACCCCAATCGCTTGGAATCCTAAGACGCATAGCCAAGTCGCTGTAGATGGCCATTTCTCCTGAAAGCGGATAACCAAATGCCTGCAAGTAGCTCACAAATTTTGAACGGTGAGTCAGTTTCTGCTGCATAGCTTCCAGTAATGGATTAATGAAGAGGCGAGTAATCCGTCCATACATCTTTTTGCTTTCAAGGTTTATTCTTGCATAGTAGCCTTTAGAGAAGAAGAAGTCAAGTTTAGGCTCAACTACTGGATAGAGCATTTTTGTTGGCAGCATCTTGGTATAATATAAAACATCCGCGTCGTGAACTACAAACGAGTGCAGCTCCAGCGATGAGATGCCCATGGCAATCCAAACGTCTTTGCCTTTTCCAGATAGCCCTGTAACGTCAAGACCTTTCTTTTTCAAGTCTTCAAACAGAGTTGCAACTTTAGGTTTATTGCACCAAATTATTTCATAAGGAATCTTGAAGCTCTTAAACAGCCGTTTTGCAGCTTCATAATTATCTTCTAACTTGGTGGACAAGGCAATGAAGACTTTCTTGAGGTAGCTGCATTCGTTAAGTTCATCAATCATTTTTGCCAGCACTGGGCTTTTAAGGTCTTGGTCAATTATGGGTATTATTACGCCTGAGGGAAAATCTTCAGCTAAATCTTGTAGCCGTTCGCTTAGCACCTCAAAGTCCATTCCAAAATTGTGGATTCTTGCAAGATTTCGCTGGTCAAAATCCATAGCAAACAGCCTACAGGTAAATAGAAAGATTTAAATTAAAAGATTTTTGCTGAGTTAAATTCGCTAAATAGTTAACTGGACTTTTTACGTAGCGACGGCAAACCAGCGGTTTCAGCAGTCTTCAAAGTTTAATTTTGACTTTTTTATGCGGTTAGCGCCGTTTTGCTTGGTTTGTACGGCTTATTTTTCAGGGGATAAGCACGCTAATTCTCGGTAAAGCTTAAGAATAGTGGTTTTGCTTAAGGCGGTATGTTTCAAGACTTAAAGGGCTTTGCCCAGTTCATTTCTGTCGAACGAGGACTCATGCTTTTCATGATTTCAGTCGGCGCAACCTT
>CAYMLF010000306.1:0-2039 GCA_964391275.1 uncultured Candidatus Bathyarchaeia archaeon | reverse complement strand
ACGCCTGAAGTGACAGGGAACTGGTGGACGGTCAACGTTTACGGCGCAATTGGCCGTTTAGGCGTGCCATTGTTTGTCATGCTAAGCGGCGCTTTGCTACTGGATTCGTCCAAAGCTGACGAGCCGCTTGGGGTTTTCTTTAAGAAACGCTTCAACCGTATAGGGTTACCAATTTTTTTTTGGAGCATCGCGTATTTTGCATGGGACTTTCACGTTCACTACAAACCACTTACGATTGACAACATCTTGCAGGGCACACTGTCAGGCGCATACGTTCACCTGTGGTTCCTATACTTGCTAGTTGGTCTCTACCTTGTCACGCCAGTTTTGAGGGTGCTAGTTAAGCATCTGGACAGTAAACGCTTCAAGTACCTGCTAACTCTATGGTTTGTCGGCACGGTTACTGTTCCTTTTATCAACACGTTTGGCTCCATCAACTTTAACCCTGTATTCTTTGTTTTTTCTGGTTGGATAGGCATCTTCCTGTTAGGCACGTTCTTGCAGAATGTAAAAGTTAATCGTCGGCTGCTCATACTTGGCGCAGTCTTAGGTTTAGCTGGAGCAGTTATCGGAGCTTACTTTGCAGCCGCTTTTGTTGGGGAGCGAGTGATTACTTTTTTTCATGAATCCTTGAGCTTTAACATGATTGTTGCTTCAGTTTCGATTTTTCTGTTGTTAACAGCTATTCCATCAAGCAAAGTTCAAAGCCGATACGGCAAGGTTAACCGGTTGCTTTGTTGGATAAGCCAAAACACATTGCCGATTTACCTATTTCACATAATGGTTCTTGAATCTTTAGAGATTGGATTTTTAGGCTTAACCCTTAACAGAAATATTTTGGCTCCAATAATTGAAGTTCCACTAATCACTATACTAACGCTCATATTGACCTGCCTAATAATTTATCCACTAAACAAGATACCCATCGTGAAAAGAGTAATCGGTTAAATCCAGCCCCAGCAGAGCAATAAGGCGTCAATTAGCTATATATAATAGGTCAGCAAGCATTTCGAAAGAATACCGCCCGTTGATTATGGGGGAACCCTTGGCTTGGATGAAGTTATAGAAATGTTAGAGAAATCCTCAAAGAAACTACAAAACCTCTTAGAAGAAACAAAAGAAACTGCTAACAAAAAATCCGCGACATACGCGCAGATTTTGCAGTCAACTCAGGCAACAGAGGAACAGAAAATCAAGGTTTTTATCGCCAGAAATCTGGAACTTGACCGCATCGACCGATTATCTTCGCAGTTGAGCCTGCTTTATGCGCTTCAAATTTTTGCTTTCAAAGTAAAAGTGCTTGAAGTGTCTGTTGGCAACATTAATGAGCAATTGGCAAGTTCAGGTATGCTGCAGAAAGGCGGCGAAATAGAGGACATAAAGAAGAATATTGATGCACTCAAGATTCTTGTTGAAGCGCAGTATGAGTCTATGAAAGAAGTTCGGGAAGACCAAAATAAAACCTTAACTTACATACATTAACGTAAATCTTTTCAACATTTCACTTGAATCCTTCAGGTCTAAACATTAAACAGTGAAACTTGGCTAAGGCAAGCTTGAAATTTTAGCGATTGTGCTGCGCAACCCTTTTTAAGAAATTATCCCCTAGTCGCAAACTAATAATTATTACACTTTAACCTAGTGGTGCTGCCCTAAATGAGCCAATGGCATTCCAAACAAACCCAGCAGGTTATTCAAGAGTCAGAGGTTAATCCTGACAGAGGCTTAAGTGAAGAAGAGGCAGCACAGCGGCTAAACACTTATGGCAAAAACAGTTTGGTTGAAGAGCAGCAGGTTCGGTTTTTGAGAATCCTTAAAGAAGAAATTACTGAGCCCATGATTTTGCTGCTTATCGCTGTGGGCGTGCTTTACAGTTTTTTGGGGAGCTTAACTGACGCCGCAACAATCATCACTATAATCATCATTCTGGTCTTGGCTGAAGTCTATAACGAGTACCGAGCAAAACGCTCAATCGCCGCCCTTCGGCAACTTGCGCCGCCGACTGCGCTGGTTCTGCGAGGCGGTCAACCTGTCGAGGT
>CAYMLF010000305.1:0-2041 GCA_964391275.1 uncultured Candidatus Bathyarchaeia archaeon | reverse complement strand
ACGTTGTCACAACCATGGGTTGGGTAAAAGCAAACATCGGAAAAGAATTCCGTTACGGATGCAGAACAGCAACTAATGCAATCATGCAAACCATGGGCGCAAACTGGCTTATGATTGGCCCAGCTGAGCAAGCAGAATGGGTATTCCCAGCAGTTGCAGTTGTCGACACATACGTTGCATCAGCAGCAGCAGATCTAGAAACCCGACCGATTGAAGAGACTCATCCAATATACAAGATGTTCCTCTAAATTCTCTTCTTTTTATTTTTTAGAAAATTCAAGTTTATTTTTATTATAGTAAGTATATTATAGTTGTTTATGCAATCCGCCCGTTGGTTTGGAATAATCCTTGCGTTTACCGCGTTAACGATGCTTTGTACTTATCTGGTTCCATCTAACCCAGAGGGTAATCCTTTAGCGTATCTGCGTTATGGATTAAGCATTGCCTTTGTTGTTCTTGTCCCCGGCTACTGTCTAGTCAAGATTTTGTTTAGGAAAAAGAACAAGCTTGACGTTGTTGAGGAATCTGTGCTGTCAGTGGCGTTGAGCTTTGGCATTGCAGGTTTAGCAGGTTTATTCTTAGGTTTATCGCCAATAGGCATAGGCTTCACATCAATCACTGTGTCGCTGAGCGTGATAGTGTTGCTGTTGGCTACGACGGCTTTTATATTAAAATGGCGTGAACAAAAAATCGAGTGGAGCTGAAGCGAGATGCCATGCTTACTTTTCTGGGCTGACAGACTTTAGCAGAATTGAGTGAAGCGCTTTTTTAGTGAACGGCGGCAGATTAACCTCGGGTAAATCGTCTTTTTGAACGGTGCCTTGCTGAAGTAGTAATCCGCCAAATTTCACGCTTAAAGAGGTAACGTCTCCTAGTTCGGTTGGAAGCAGATTTTTCTTGCAGTCTTCATCCATCTTGACAGCGGCAAGCAGGAAAACTGCAGCTAAAGAGTCATTTGCTAGAGCCGCTTGTAACTTTGCAACAATTTCTTGCTCGCCTAAACTGATAACCGGGCTTTTTGAGAGCTCAAACGCTAATTTTTCTATGGGCAACTGATGCTCGGCTAGCCTGCGGCTAAGTGATCTACCTAAGTGCTGTCCTTCTTGTTTATCTGCTGCTTCTTTCACGGCTTGCCTAACCGCGTTGGCGACAAGTTGACCGACTGGCGAGGCTGGTCCGCCTAGCTCGATTGTTTTGCCCTGATTTGTTGTGGCTACTGAGAGGCTGTCGGTTATGGTTCCAGTTGCTGCATCGCCGCTATAGCGGCTGCGTATGTCATAGTCGTTCAATGCAGCGGTTTTCGCTTCTGTGGCTGTCAAGAATAAGCTGACTAGGCAACTATCAGTTGGATTGCAGTTCAGGAACACAATGATGTTTATTGTTCCACGGGAATGGCTGGCTTGGATTTCTTCCCCTGAAGATTCGCCATGTCGCCACCCTGCAGTTGCAATAACTGTAATGTAGATGTCGTCTTTTTGTCGCGTCACCATGGACATGTTTTCTACTTTTGCCGCGGTTAACATGGCAACGTATGGAGCGGTAATTCCAAGGTTTGTTTTGGCGTCATAGACCAGTTGCATTGGGTCGTCGTGGAGATGCTGGTCGCTGTAGCCGTCGGGGACTGAAACGTTAAGGACTGCTTTTGCTTTTCGGAAGCCCCCGTTGTAGATGCCTGAGCTTAGGACTGTGAGGTCAGTGCTAGAGACTACGCCTAAAACATTGTCTTTTATAATGAAATGGGTGTTTGTCCCGGGCAATTTTTGTTGTTTCATTTGTCCACGCTATTGGCTGTTAGGTTTGCTTGTTTAAAATCTTTTGTGGATGAAGGGATTTTTTATGTTTAACCGTTCTTTTTTCCGCTGTTACTGTTTTTTTGTTCATTTTTTCAAGTGTTTGTTATCCAATTGTTTACTTTTTGGTTGTTTAGATATTCATACGGATAAATTTATATAGCTCTTAGAAGACAAACATGGGTACTGAGGGAAACAAGAAATGACGCTTGACCCAAAAGAGTACGCTCACCTCATACCAGAAACCCAAG
>CAYMLF010000304.1:0-2045 GCA_964391275.1 uncultured Candidatus Bathyarchaeia archaeon | reverse complement strand
ATGTGGGCAGAAATGGGTTTCAGTTCAATCCCGCTGTCTAGGTCGCTTGGAATGTCAGTTAAACAGCCTTATTTAGACCCGTTGTTTATGGATTGGGCAAAAAAGTTGCCGATGAAAGTTAAAATTAACATGCATGACGGCGAAAAATACAGCAAGTGGATACTGCGTAAAGCCTATGAGGGTGTTATGCCAGTCGACGTGGTTTGGAGGCCAAAAGCGCCGCTTGAAGCTGGAACAGGAACTGCCGCTATGAATCAGGTTTTTGAAGAGGAATACACTGACGAGGAGTTTGCTGAGACAAAGAAGAGCATTCTTGAGCGTGATAACGTGCAAATCCGTGACAAGGAACAACTGTTGTATTACGAGTCGTTTAGGAAGATTTTTGGCAAGCCATCTGAGGTATTCACCGACAAGGGTGATGGGGCAAAACTGTGTCCACAATGCAAGGGTTATGTGAAAACGAGGATTAATTTCTGCAGAATCTGCGGAGCTTACCCAATCTAGTATTTTTAAGCAAGCCCCTTTTTTCCTTAGTTTTGGGAAAAGCCTTAATTCTTTAATCTATAGTTTCTGAAGCAATAGAGGGAGAAATCTAACTTGGCAAACTTGTCACAGCTAAAGTTTGCAATGGCAACATCAATCTTCCTGTCAGCCTTCATATTCGGGCTGTTCATATTCGCAATAGTGTACTTCCTACAGGTAGATGCGTTTACAGGGCTGTTTGTTGCGTTTGGAGCTTCGGCATTGTTTATTTTGTTTCAATTTGCGATTGGTCCATCCATTGTAGCCGCTACAACTCGGTTGCACTATGTTAAGCCGGGAGAATCCCCGTGGCTTGAGAAAACCGTTAAAGAGCTAGTGGATAAAAGCGGCTTGCCCATGCCGAAATTAGCGATTGTGCCAAATAACACGCCTAACGCTTTCACTTTCGGCAGGTCAACCAGCAGCGCGACCTTAGCGGTTCATGAAGGACTACTCAGGCAGTTAAATGAGGGCGAAATCAAAGGGGTAATAGCCCACGAGTTGGGTCACATTAAACATAAGGACTACATTGTAATGACCGTGCTGTCAGCTTTGCCGTTAATTGCCTACATGATTGCTCAGGTGACGTTGCGTGCAGGCATGTTCAGTTCTGGAGGAAGAAGAAACAACAAGGATAACAGTGGAGCAGCGTTGCTTGCCATCGGCGCAATCTCGTTTGCAGTCTACATAATCACTTTCCTAATCGTAATGCGCTTAAGCAGGCTTAGGGAGCATTTCGCTGACGCATTCTCTGCGTACGTTACTGGTTCACCCAGAGACCTATCGAGTGCTTTAGCGAAAATCACCTATGGCTTGTCAATTTCGCCTAAAGCGCCTGAGGGAGCAAGAGCATTCTACATTGGAGACCCAGCAACAGCTAAAGCGGATGTAAAACGCATCATGGAAAACAAGAACAAGTATGACATAGACCGTGACGGCGTGCTTGACGAGCGGGAACTGCAGATGGCAATGGAGAAAGAAGCGCATAGCACATGGGTGCAGATGAATAGTTTGTTTGCTACTCATCCGCCGACGTTCAAACGCATTCTGCTCTTAAAAGAAATTGAGACTGAGATGGACACGGGCAAGTACGCAAACAACAAAATGTACAACCACGTCTAAACCCAACACTAATTTCTCCCTTGCGAAAAAACGGCATAGTGGACAATTGACTTTTGTGATGGGCTAAGCTATTGCCCAAAAATTGCGTTTGTAAAACAAGAGATGAATTCACATATTCAGCACCAACAGGAGACAGCGTCCTTGTTTTCGGCATTGGTTGTTTGGGGTTTTATGTGAAGCGGCTTGAGCAACGTGGCTTCTTTATGTAGAGGAGGGGGTAGGTCGCACAGAGCAACAGCTGAGCGTTCAACATGGCTTTAAATAAGGGAGGGGGGGTCACGCTAGAGAGACCTCGCCGTCTTCAACACAGCCTAGAAATCTGCCTTTATATAAGGGGGGCTACTAGAAAAAATCACAACAGATAAAACGTTGGCACAACCAAACAACAAAAAGCCATTTTT
>CAYMLF010000303.1:0-2062 GCA_964391275.1 uncultured Candidatus Bathyarchaeia archaeon | reverse complement strand
CGGATAACGGCACAATACTTTATTGTAATACTGGGTTTTCTGGGCTGGTTGAAGCTCCGCTTGAAAAGGTTATGGGTAGAAATATTAGGGATTTTGTTTCTCAGGATACGGTAGGGCCTTTTGAGGAATTATTATTTAATGTTAAAGAGCGTCAAAGTAGAAATGTGTTTGAGATTGCTTTTCTAAACACTAAACGGCAGCTTGTTCCCACACAGGTTTCTTTAAGCAAAGTATCTTTAGGTTCAATCCGCGCTTCAGCACTTATAATCACCGATTTAACAAGACATATGGAAGAAGATGTTAAACGCTACACAGTTAATTTGGAAGAGGAAATCACTCGGAGAAAGAAGGCTGAAGAGGCAATTAAGCGCAGTGAGGAGCGTTTTCGCACATTATTTGAAAGCAGTCTTGACTCGGTTTTGTTAACTGCGCCTGATGGAACAATTTTTTCGGCTAACCCGTCGGCTCAACGCATGTTTAAGATGAGTGAAGAAGAAATTCAACAGCTTGGGCGAAATGGCATTGTTGTTATGGATGAGAAAGCTATAGTTGCAATTGAGGAGCGCGAAAGAACAGGCAAAGTGACCGCTGAACTTACTTTCAAATGCAGGGACGGCTCGACCTTTCAGGGAGAAGTAACTTCAAACTTGTTCACTGATTCCGACGGCCAAGTTAAATCTAGCATGATCATTAGAGATATCACTGAACGCAAAAGAGCGCAAGAAGAGCTTAGGCGAGCACAAGTGAAACTTCAAGAGTACGCTGCTGACCTTGAAAGGTTGGTTGTGCAACGCACTAGGCAGCTTCAAGAGAAAGAACGTTTAGCTGCAATCGGTGAAACTGCAGGCATGGTTGGGCATGACATTCGTAATCCTCTGCAGGCGATTGTAAGCGAGTTATTCTTGGCAAAGGAGTCCATTGATGAGTTGCCTGAGGACAAGGTGAGAGAAGATGTTCTTGAAAGCATCAATAACATGCAAGAGCAAGTGGAGTACATTAACAAAATAGTTTCTGATTTGCAGGATTTTGCAAGACCTCTTCAGCCTGAATTGAAAGAAGCCAATTTATCGGAGCTTATAGCTAGCATCATCCAAACAATCCATATTCCGAAAAACATTAATGCAGAAGTTGAAGTCGCGGTTCCCCAGCCGTTAAGGGTTGATCCAACTTTTATTAGGCGTGCCTTGACGAATCTGGTTAACAATGCGGTTCAAGCCATGCCAAACGGTGGAAAGTTAGAAGTTAATGGGTGTCAGCAAGGTGATCAGGTTTTCATTTGCGTTTCTGATACTGGCGTGGGGATTCCTGAGCATGTGAAGCCTAAACTGTTTACTCCGATGACGACGACTAAAGCGAAGGGGCAAGGCTTAGGCTTGGCAGTGGTTAAACGGTTGATTGAATCGTTAGGCGGCAACGTATCTTTTGAGAGCCAAGAGGGCAACGGCACAGCGTTTACGATTAAGCTGCCTATTCAAAGCAAAAGCTAAAGCGTATGCTTAAGCACTATCAAACCTCTAAGGCAGCCGCGAAGCATGTTGCTTATTACGGTAACACCGACTACATACCACCAGCATAAGCAAGAATTTAATTCCCTTCTTACCCATTTATTAGATAGAGATAGCTATGGCTGAAAAAGTCAAAGTCGGCAAACAAGGCGAAATAATACTTCCCCTGAAGCTCCAAAGAAAATTCAGCATTAAAGCTGGCGCAGTTCTGGAAATCAAGGAAATAAAGGAAGGCTTACTACTGAAACCCTTCAATCCTGTAGCTGAGTTGAAGGGGCTTGGAAGAGGCATTTTCGGAGATCCACTCGAATATCAGAAAAAAATACGGGACGAGCAATCATTCACACGTTTGTAAAAATCATTTACTAATTTTTGTTACAAGTTCTTGTCCTATGTTTTTGATGCGTCTAGAACTTCTATGCCTATGATGCGCCCGCTCTTGTCAAGGTCCAAAATCACGTTTTCCGCCAGTTCCTCGCTTACGTCGTATTTTGCTTTTCTTACCCAGATGAAGAGGGCGTCTGCTTTTTTGTCGTATTCCACTTGCACCATAAGCG
>CAYMLF010000302.1:0-2076 GCA_964391275.1 uncultured Candidatus Bathyarchaeia archaeon | reverse complement strand
AAAAGCCCTAAATCCCATCCCCAACAGAACAACAAAAAGACTTCCGTATACAAAAGCATCAACCAAACCCACCAATCCACCACAGCAAATCTTATCAAGCCACCAACAATTAACTTCAAAGTGAAGAAGGCTCAATTTTATGGCGCAACAACACACACCCTTAACTGTAGCCCAAACCCAGCTGCAATTAGCAGCAAAAAAACTCCAGCTTGAACCGGGCATACACAAAATGCTCAGCCAACCAAAACGCAGCCTAACAGTCAGCATCAACGCACACATGGACAACGGCAGCATCGGCGTCTTCAAAGGCGTTCGCGTGCAGCACTGGGATGTTCTTGGACCCTTCAAAGGCGGATTACGCTACTACCCCAGCATAACGCTAGATGAAGTCACCGCCTTAGCGATGCTCATGACTTGGAAATGCGCCATTGTCGGGTTACCGTTTGGCGGAGCAAAAGGCGGAATATGCATTGACAGCAAAAAACTCAGCAAACGCGAACTCGAACGCATCACCAGACGCTACGTCAGCCTAATCTACAATTATCTAGGTCCACACCGCGACATTTTAGCGCCAGACATGTACACAGACTCACAGACAATGGCGTGGATAATGGACACTTACAGCCAACTTACAGGCTACAGCGTACCTGAATGCGTCACGGGAAAACCAGTGGAAATCGGCGGTTCCGAAGGACGCACGGAAGCCACAGGCACAGGCGTAATTCACTGCATGAAGCAAGCCGCAGAAAACAATGACTTAAGGCTTAAAGACGCGAAAATCGCGATTCAAGGCTTCGGCAACGTCGGCTTTCACGCGACTGAGGCTGCATGGGAACTGGGCTGCAGAATCGTCGCCGTAAGCGATTCCACAGGCGGAATCTATAACGCTGAAGGCATAAACCCAACCGAGCTTTTAGCGCATAAAGAGCAAACCAAATCCGTGCAAAACTTCAAGAACAGCCGCAATCTAACTAACGAGGAACTTTTGGAGTTGCCCTGCGACGTGCTGATTCCCGCGGCACTGGAAAACCAGATAACCCGCAGTAACGCTGATAAAATCAAGGCGAAGATGGTTGTGGAAGCCGCCAATGGACCAACCACGCCAGAAGCCGACAAGGCACTGTACGAGAAGGGCATCTGCCTAGTTCCAGATATTTTAGCGAACAGCGGCGGTGTAACCGTGAGCTATTTTGAGTGGGTGCAAAACCTCACGAGGGAACACTGGACGCTTGAGGTTGTTAATCAGAAGCTTGAGGACAAAATGACTAAGGCATTCAATGATGTGCTTGCCATCTCTGAGAAGGAAAAAAGTGACCTGAGAACTGGCGCCTTAATGTTGGGCGTGGGCAGAGTGGCAAACGGCATTAAAACACTGGGACTTTGGCCTTAGCAACCTCATTCAAACGAAATTTAAATGCAATATTGATTCAATCTCATCGAGGGTAGTTAGCATGATAATTGTAGCTAAAAAGTTACAACAAACATTTAATTCCCAAATTGCTCAAAAGTTTTTGGTTTTTTGAATGGAAAAAAAGCAACAAGACATTTCCAGCAAAATTGTTGGCACTAACTGCTATAATTGCAAGTATGTTTCTGACGAGAAAGAGCAAATTCACCAAGACGACCTAAATGAACAAGGCGGTATTGACCCAAAGAACGACTTTGAAATGTACCGAGCAGAAGTCACAGACTTGATTACTCTTCCAGGCGGCTCTAAAGAGAATTCAACTGACAAGAGGCAATGCCACCACCCAAGAGTGAACATGTATGTTACTGCTCGCATGTGTTGTGCTCTCTGGGACAACGACCACGTCAAGAGACCATGGAAAAAATAGGTCACTCATCTGCTGTGGAACAACCCACAACCAGCAGGCAAACGCCCACACCATTTTTCTGCACAAATACTAAGGAAAAAACAGATCCACAAGCCCTAAAAAACTAAATGCAAACCCTTAAACGTATTCTTGCCATATTTGTTGAATCCCAATAGGGCAAAGCGTGTTGAGAGGGAAAAAAGGGCATGCCAGCAAAAATAGATACGTTAGACTTTTGCTATGAAAACTCACAAACCACCAT
>CAYMLF010000301.1:0-2082 GCA_964391275.1 uncultured Candidatus Bathyarchaeia archaeon | reverse complement strand
CTTTTCCAAAAAATAACAGTTGCCTACCGCCAAGAGCCTGTGCAGACGGCTTAGCTCTGGCTTGCTGTGTTGTTCAGTTTAGTTAGCAGCTTTTTACTCTTTCATCTTTTCTAGCACTTCGAGCACTAGAGGTCGCACTGCTGGTAAACGCTCTTTAACCGTTTTCCAAACAACATCTAACTGAACGCCGAAATATCCATGTATTAACTTGTCTCTCATTCCAGCCATATCTCTCCAAGGCACTTTGGGATACTCTCGCCTTACTGGTAGAGGAATATGCTTAGTTGCTTCACCAATAACCTCAAAGTTCCTAATGACTGCATCAACAGTTTTTTTATCCTTAACGAATCCCTCGTAAGTCAGCCCTTTAGTGTACCGCTTCGATGCTGTTTATGGCATCAACTATATCTTCAACGTAGACTTGGAAATCTCTCAAACGTAGATAGCCTCGCTTAAAATTTTCTCCTTCAGGCGAGGCTTAATCCCCTCTTTCATAACGAGATCAACTTTTATCCCTAAAAGGTCGCTCAAATAATTTTCTAATTCAATAAATGAAAAAAGGTCAATGGTTTCATAAAATGTTACTAGCACATCAACGTCGCTTTTCTTTTTTTGTTCTTGTCTTGCGTATGACCCGAAAAATTCAATTTCCTTAACCTTGTACTTCTGCCTTAATTCTTCTTTATGCAAAGCCAAAGTCGCTTTTAACTTCTCTATTGTTTGCATTTTAACCAAAATACAGTTAAGTTATTCACCTTTTAAAGGATGCTGAGAAATAATGGATGCCACGATTTTTGTTGTATCCTAAATAGGGCTTATCTCAGGGCTTGGTCATAGACTTTCATGGCTTCTTTGACGACTATGTGCCAATCCAACTGTGTCTCCACAGTCTGCCGAGCCCTCCTGCCCATCTCCGCTGCTTCCGCAGGATGCTCCAACAGGTAGAGGATTGCCTCCGAGAACTGTCCCGCATGGAAAGGCTTTACGAGTAAACCGTTTTTGCCGCTAGTTATGGTTTCGGGGATGCCGCCCACTGTGGTGGTGACGACTGGTAAGCCTGTGGCGAGTGCTTCGAGCACTGCAAAGGGGTGGTGCTCGTAGAATGTGGAGAACGCGAATACATCTGCGGCTTGGTACAGTTTAGGCAGTTTCTCGTCTGGATAATACCCCGTGAAGATAATGTTGTCTTTAATGCCGAGCCGCTCAGCGTGGGCTACGAGTTTGCGCATTTCATCGCTTTGCCCCTTGCCCGAAATCACGAATTTCGCGTTTTTGAAGCGTTTAACCACTTTAGGCATCGATTCGATTAGAGTGAATAAGCCTTTTCGGGCATACAGCCTGCCCACAGAGAGAATCGCCAAATCGTCAGGGTTTAAGCCGAGTTCCTTTTTGATTTTACGCTTGTCTGCTGCTGGCTGGAACTTGCGTGTGTCAACGCCGTTGTGGATAACTCGGATTCGGTTTTCTGGTATATTGTAGTATTTTCTTAGTTCTCTGCGTGTGAAGTCGCTCACGGCAATAACGCGGTTTGCCCGTTTAATCATGCCAACCTCGAAAAACCGCAAAAACCAGTTAAAGCTAACCAGAAACTTTTCATTAGCGTTCAGGCGGCTGTAGGGTTCACCTGCAATTGCTTCCGTCTCGCCTTTCCACGTAGAGTGCACAGTGCAAACAAGGGTTTTTCCAAAATGGGGCGGCACAGCAAAACTTGGCGTCAAAGGCAGTTGCGGATGAGTGATGTCTATGTTTGCGGTGTTTCTGATACTGTTGAGTTTGCGGTAGCTGGCACCTGCAAGCATAAACGACTTCACAATGGGCATCTTGGGGATTTTCTGGAAGTAAACCATTAACTGCTTGTTTACTCGTACGTCGGAAGCTTGGTTTGCCCCTGTAACAATGGTGGCGTCATAACCGTTTTTCATCAACTCGTTTGACAGGTAGTAAACGTAGGAGCCTGTTCCACCAGTCAGCGGCCAGTACTCTGGCGATATAAAGCAGACGTTGCGGTTTGAATTTATCCTTCTATTCCTCCTACATATTTGAGTGTGGTTCTGGCGGCTCCGTTAAACCAAGCAAACGCTC
>CAYMLF010000300.1:0-2146 GCA_964391275.1 uncultured Candidatus Bathyarchaeia archaeon | reverse complement strand
GAAAACTGCTGTGCTCTGGGAAAGAAATGCGGGTGCTTGCAGAAAAAATCCGCTCGGCAGGACTGCAGCTTATTATTCACGCTGTTGGTGACAGGGCAGTTGCTGAAGCTTTAAGCGTTATAGAGGCTGCAGGTTCAGGTTTTGCGCGTCCTCGGCTTGAGCAAGCGGCAGTGTTAAACCAGCAACTGGTTCAGCGCATAAAGAGGGCAGAGGTAATCGTTTCTGTTCAGCCCTGTGTGGTTGCTTCAGAGTTCTCTGTTTGGTCTGCCGCAAGCCGCTTAGGCGAGGAACGGGTTAAATGGCTGTTTCCCACGCGCGTCTTGGGTGAGAGTGGTGTTGTGGTTGCTGCAGGCTCTGACGCTCCCATGGAGCCGCTTAACCCGATGCTTGGTGTTGATGCCGCGGTTAAACGTGAAGCCTCCCAGAAAATTACCGTTACAGATGCCCTGAGCATGTACACGCGTGCTGCTGCTTACGTTTCTGGTGAAGAAGCTGTTAAAGGCTCTATTGAAGTGGGCAAGCTTGCCGATTTAGCGGTTCTCTCAATCAATCCTGTTTCGGTTTCGTCGGAAAAATTAGGGCAAATTTCTGTTTGCTTAACGGTTTTAGAGGGCAGAATTGTTTGTTCTAAAAGTTAGACAATTGGCTAACTAAAACCTGTTTTTCATGTTAATTTGCCTTCGCAATTCAGGTTAAAGGGATTAAATTTATTAGTACGCCTAAACGATAATATTTCTCAACTTAACATAACATTAAAGAAGGGAAAAACTTTGGAACCACAAAAATTTAAACTATCAGACATCCTCTACGGCTTAGTCGTACCATTAGTTCTTGTGCTACTAATCTTTGTCCTCGCAGTCTACGTTAACCCAGGCGGCAGCTTTGCGGTGCTTGGCGTCGATGGTCTCGGAGGCACAATTGCTATCATCTTTACACAAGGCTTTTCTAAAATGATTGTTCTCGGCATACCACTGATTCTTGGTCTTACTTGGAACAAGTGGGCTGGTGGTGCCGCAGGATTCATCATGGGCGGAGCCTACTATCTAGCATATGCAGGTTATTCCACAGCAGCATACGCATCCTATGGCGTTTTTGAATACAACTTCTTTGGCGACATGAGTTTCCTATTCTACCTCGTTGTCGCAATCATGATAGGCTACATTGCAGGCTCACTGAACAACGGGTCAACAAACTTTAAACGAATGCTTGGCGCAGGCTTAACAGCAGCAATAACAACTCAGGTAATACAAACTCTAATGGACCTCAACTATTCACTTAAACCAGCAAGAGACATGGCAATAGGTGTTTGGACCCAAGACCCAGTGTATGCGTTTGTCCTTGCGTTTGTACCCAGCATTGCTTTAGGTGTAATCGTGCCCATACTTGCAAAAGTAATGTCATGGTATGGTCTATCCGCAAGAAAGCAATACTAAAACCTCTTCCAATCTTTTCTTTTTATCCAGTTTTTTAAAATAAAAAATTATTTTATGTTTGATTTTTTACGCCGATAATAAAAGTACCTCATTGTTGCAGCGTAGCCTGTACTGAAGCTTTTTCGCCACATACGTAGCACATAGCGTTTGCGTGTGTAGAAGCTTTTGAAAGCGTAATCATATAGGTCTTGCAGGTCTTGCATGCTTAATGTTGGCGTCTCAAAAATCGGTCTGGTAGCGTCATAATCGTCAAAGTTAGTATTTCGCACCCAACCATTCTTCATGACTTCATCATACATGGGTGTCCCTGGATACGGCGTAGCAATGTTCACGTAAGCCATTTCGTCTGGACTCACTTCTTCAGCAAACTTTATCGTTTTCAACGCGGACTCTTTAGTTTCGCCTGGGTACCCAAGCAGCACGTTAGGTGTCGGTTTCAATCCCAGTTCCCTCACCCAACCAAGTGCCCGCCGTGTTTGATCAGTTGAAATGCCTTTATGCATGTCATTGAGAACTTGTTGCGCGCCTGATTCCAGACCGCACCACATGGAAACGCAGCCTACATCCTTCATTTTCTGCAGTAACTCTTTAGTTACCCTGTCAACACGAGTGCCCATGTTCCATTTTATTGGCAGGTCGCGTTTTTTTAATTCCTCGCATAACCTTTCTGTTCTTTCCATATCTACTGTGAAAGCGTCGTCACAGAAAGTGTA
>CAYMLF010000299.1:0-2164 GCA_964391275.1 uncultured Candidatus Bathyarchaeia archaeon | reverse complement strand
CCTTCGCTGTTTATTACGAGTCCGTCTTTGCTTGCTATGCCGTCGTTGTAGTGGGCTTGCACGTTTAGGGCACCTTTACCGTAAATGGACAAATCCGATTTGCTGAATACTGCGCCGTTGGGTTCCCCTGAAGAGTCCACATTGTAGTTGGAAGAGTCTGTTATGGTGTTTTGTGTACCGTCTTCAAGGATAATTATGGTTTTTTTAGAGTCCACAACATAAACTGGAGCGCTTGAAGAGCAATGAATGTTAACGTTGTTTAGGATAAGCCGCACTAACGCTTTGTCAGCGTTCACGATTACTTGACCATCAGTTAAAGAACCACTCAGCCGGTAAGTGCCCGCCGTTGTGATTGTGATTCTGCTGCCTTCAACCGTTGCCACGTTAGGCTGGCTAACCGTAATTGAATTTCCATTCAACCCAACTTCTATAACTTCTGAACTGTTCCAGACGTAGTCGCTTGGGACTTCATGGTCTACCTCGTTCACGTGGGGACCAGGCAGCGGGTCAGTGTTTATTGGAACTGTTGGTTTAGGGCTTGGATTGCTTGAGGGTTCACCGCTGCTTGGGGTTGCACTGGGATTGCTGTTTGGGTTTTCAGACGTGGAAGGCGTTGATGTAGCTTCTGGGTTTGGGTTGTCTCCGCCTTGAGCCTGCGGGGTATTCAGCAGGTTAGTAAATAATATTACATATGAAAAAATGCCAATGAGTAAACATGCAACTAAAACTAAAACAAGTGCCGTTTTACCCATTTTTTATCCTTTCGCTAGATGCTTAGTTGAGTATTAAAGCATTTTTCCAAATCACCAAAATCTAGAAAAGGATAGGGTTGAGGCGAATCATTAGATGCCTAAAATGGGAAGGCGCTTTGCCTTATTTTTCTCTTTTGAAGGAGCCTTCTCCGCCTGCATCAACGATTTTCGTAATTACGCTTTGGCTTACTTTGTCTATGTACTCTTCAGCGCGTTTCCAGTTGTCAGCTGAAACTTCAAGGCTGTATTTGGGAGCGGCGATTACGTAGAACTCGACTTTGACGTCTCGGGCTTTATGGGCTTTTTGGGTGTCAAGAAAAGCGTCTTTTATGACTTTTACGCCGTTTGGCTTCATGCAGCGGATTTCAAGGGTGCCTCGGACTTTCACCAGTTTAATTCTGATGCGTTCTTCCGCGACTTGAGCGAAAACCTTGGATATGTCTTCGGGAATGCCAAGTTTAGTTAGTGCTTCTGGGCCTTCTTTAAGTGCCTTTTCAAAGCCCTCGTACAAGCCGTATCTTTCTTCAAGAATGACCCCGGCTTTTTGGTAAACCTCATGTACAGGTAAGCCTAATCTTTCAGCCACGGCGCCTAAAAGCACTTCACCTTTGCGGTCTTTTTTCCAAGCCTTTATCTTTTCGATTCTTTCGCGTTTAGTTACTCGTCTAAGAGAAAGGTCAACGTGTCCTTTTTCAGGAGTTACACGCAGAACTTTGAGGACCAATTTTTGTTTTTCTCTTACAAAATCGCGGATGTTTCTTATTCGGGCGCTTGAGATTTCGGATATGTGGAGAAAACCTCGTTTACTGTATTCGTCAAGGTTAGCGTACGCTCCGTAATCCATGACGCTCTCAATAGTGGCGATTACTAGGTCGCCTGGTTCAGGCCATTCTGGTTTATGTTCGGACATTAAATACTTCCAGTGATTTTTTTTCTCTTCGATTTTGTTATGCAGCTGGGGCTGTAACACGCAATTGAGAGAATGCAATTAATAGGATGTGTTTCTATACGAAATAAGGGTATCTATTTGTGTAGGGAAATTTTGAACATCTAGCGTAAACGTTAGCTTAACTGTTATTCGCCTCTGGTGTCGTTTCGGTTGCATTCAGCTTTTGGTCTGTACTCTACTTTTTTATTGCGTATTTTACGATGCTTTTCACATTCTTTAAGTCTAACAAGCATCCAATCGTTTTCTTCATAAACGCATCCGCAAACCAATGTTTTTGTAGTAAAGATTTTTCACCCGTCAAACAAGCATAAACAATTTTACAAATACATCCGTTTGGCACCTCATAATACTTTCTATTCAAAGCATAAGTTGCCCAGCAAAGATTCGTTTTAAGCAACTTCCCGTTCACTCCAAACCAGTTTTTTTAGCAAACGTTTTAGAGCGCGGAAATGCTGTTAAGTGC
>CAYMLF010000298.1:0-2165 GCA_964391275.1 uncultured Candidatus Bathyarchaeia archaeon | reverse complement strand
AATAATTAAATTTAATTTATTTTTTCCTTTTTACGGCTCCTTTAGTATGTTTGCCATAAAGCCTTCGATTTTACTGTGTTCCTTCAATATTGTGTCAATAGTTCGTTTGCCTTTTTCAGTGAGTTTGTAAGTTCTTCTCCGCTCTTCGCCTAAACCCTCTATGAGTTGCTTACGCTCTAAAGAGTACAGCAGCGAATAAACTGTTCCTGCACTAATTAGCATATCAAAGTGTCTGTTAATAAAAGCGATAAAATCATATCCGCTTAATTCTTCACTTTTCAATTTAGTCATTATCACTATATCTAAAAAGCCTTTAATTACTCGCTCATTTAACTCGTTAAGAATTTTAGATTCGAAATCAGATACATCGGTCACTTATTCATTAGCCTCCTTTAACACGCGTCTTTTTCAGTAAGGTTCAGTTTCGAATATAAATAATATTCGGAGGAACCTATCTTGAGTCTTAAACTTAGAAACGCTATCTTTACAGTTAATTTTGGAAGAATCCTATTTAGCTCTATTGCTTTTCTATACAAACCATATATTGCTGTTCACTAAAGAGCACAATTCAAGCGACAAACGGAGCACTATCTTTAATTTTTTTGTGTAAATATTGTTTTTTTGATTGTTTATCGTATTTGATGCAAAGTTTTAAATTGCCAAGCAGTCAATCGCTCTCTAAGGGCTTTGGAAAGGGGAAATAGAATTGAGTATAAATGTTGAATTAAAAGAAGCGTGGCAATACACTACAGATTTGTTTACAAGACTAAAAGAACTCGCAGTCTTAATTGTCGTAATGTGCATCCCAATCTTGGATATAGCTATTGCTGGATACTACACACGCATTTTAGGCGCTCCCTCAAACGCTAAAACACCTCCAAAACTTGAAGGCTTTTCAAGGCTTTTTCTTGATGGCTTAAAATTGGCAGTTGTATTCATTGTCTGGTTTATCATTGTGGCAATCGTCATTAACATTTCAGGCGGTCTCTCAATGACGTGGGTTGGAGACCCCAGCGAATATGTTGACAGTCTAGTCAGTATTCTTGTGTTTGGGGTAACAATGTTTGTGGTCAGCATTTTTGCAGTGATGAGTATAGTGCATATGTTCAAGCAGGAGTCGTTTGTGAAAGCGTTTGCAATTAAGGAACTTTTGAATAAGATTTCACAGATCGGATGGGCAAAATACATAGTTTTCTTAGTTTGCGTTTACGTAACAATTTATGTGCTATCGCTAGTTATGCTTCTGCCTATTAGCCACGGCATCTTTGGAATGTTAATTAATGGAGTAATAGTCGCTGCTCTCTCGGTTGTCCCAGTCATATTATTCGCCAGAACCATAAGCAACCTGTATGACAACACCATAACGCAGTCAGAAAATCCTCCTTTGCCGCCACCACCACCGCCTATTTAACTGTCTTAATCTGTTTTTCTCCTCAGCAGTAGCTGACGTATATACATGCATGTTACATAATTTTATAAGCATATTTTTGCTAACGATGCAAGCCCCAAAGGAGGCGAAAGAATGCTAAGTAGAGATTGTGACGGATGCACCCTGCTGCACATGTGCAGTGAACGGTACAGAAAAGTAGGCAAAGACGAAAAGGTTTACTGTCCAGACGGAACAGCACACCTAGTCGACCAAAACTAACCCTTCTGTCCTTTATTTTTCCTTAGTTTGTTAGCAAACGCAGAAATGTCAGTATGCTACAATTAATTGTTATTGGATGATTACTTTGGATAAGGCTGATTTCTTACTGTGGAGCCGCAAATACGATAAAGCGTTTGGTTGGCAAGCACAACGCGAACGAGAGTTAGGAGCAAAATTCCGCAAAAACAAAGCGATGACCAAAGCCGATTTGGCTGCGGTTGTGGAGTGGAAGTTCAAGGATGAACCTGACAAGAAAACGCGAACTTTAGAGTTAATTGAGCGCAACAGTGAAGAAGCCGTAAGCCGCGTTTCCAGCCAAGTTTTTAATTTACCCGCCGACGACGACATGTACCGCATGAATTGCCTCACCACTCTTGAAGGCGTCAGCCCAGTTCTCGCCAGCGTGATTTTGGCGTTTTTTAACCCGAAAATTTACGGGATTTTTGATGTGAACGTTTGGAAACGGCTTTTAGGGAATGCTCCTTCAAACTTGTTGACTGCTGCAAATTACCGGATA
>CAYMLF010000297.1:0-2165 GCA_964391275.1 uncultured Candidatus Bathyarchaeia archaeon | reverse complement strand
TCAGTTCTTTTCTCCCCTTCTAAACAAACGCACAGACGAGTATGGCGGCAGCTTAGAGAAGCGTATGTGTTTTCCTTTGCAGGTAGTTGAGAATGTCAGGAAGCGTATTGGCGATAAGCTTTTGCTTTATCGTTTAGGCGCCGATGACTTAGCTCCGCATGGAATAAAAATTGAGGATTCGATTGTTTTCGCCAAAAAGCTTGAAGCTGCAAGCGTTGACATTTTGGATGTTTCAGGCGGCATGTGCGGTAGCGAACCCAAACAGCTTCGACAGATAAAAGGCTACTTTGTTCCACAGGCTCAAGCGATTAAGCAGGCAGTTAATGTTCCCGTGATTGGTGTAGGAGGAATTACTGAACCTGAATTCGCTGATAGTCTGGTTTGTGAGGGAAAAGTGGATTTAGTGGCGGTTGGCAGGGCTTTCTGGAAGGATGCGCAGTGGGCACAGAAAGCGGTTGAAAAACTCAAAAAGTCAAGCGTTTAAAATTTAAGTTTTTGTGGTAGCTTGCTTACAGTCACAGAAAGTTATACCTTTAAATGCAAATATGCAATACGGCAGTGGTACTTTTGGAAGAAACAAAAAAATTCTCTAAAGAAGAACTTAAACAATTTAACGGTAAAGATGGAAAGCCAGCGTACGTCGGCTACAAAGGCAAAGTCTATGACGTCACTGATTCTTACCAGTGGGTTGACGGTGACCATTTAGGGCACATTGCAGGAGAAGACTTAACCGAGCAGATGGATATTGCGCCGCACAGCGAAGATGTCATGGAAAGAATGAAAACCGTTGGATTTCTGGTTTAATGGTGGGTAATGTTATGATGGTTGATTTGAAAGGTAAAGTTGCGATTGTAACTGGCGCTGGACGTGGCATTGGAAAAGGAATTGCCTTAGCCTTGGCGCGAGCAGGGGCTGATGCTGTTGTAACAGACATTTCAGATGACATTTTTGAGGTGGGCAAGCAAATAGAAGCGTTAAAATCAAAAGCGTTACCCATAAAATGCGACGTCTCACAACTGAAAGAAGCTGATGAAGTTAAAAGCAAAGTATTGAAAGAGTTTGAAAAGATCGATATTTTAGTTAATAATGCTGGGATTTATCCTCAGAAACCGTTTTTGGAGATGACTAATGAGGACTGGAACAAGGTTTTGCATGTTAACCTTGATGGCGTTTTCCACTGTACAAAAGCTGTGCTTCCCACCATGGTTCAACGTAAATATGGAAAAATAGTCAATATAGCTTCAATTGCAGGCGTCGTTGTTGGATTCAATAATCTGGTTCATTACTCTGCAAGCAAAGCTGCTGTGGCTGGTTTCACTAAATCCTTAGCTTTAGAAATGGCTCCGTATGGCATCAATGTTAACTCAGTAGCCCCTGGGCCAATTGACGTTGGATCCATGCAAGTTGATGAGGTTATGAATGCGCAGCTTATCAAGGCAATTCCAGTTGGGCGAATGGGGAAATCTGAGGATATTGCAAACCTCGTGGTTTTTCTAGTTAGCGATGAGTCTAGCTTCATTTCAGGGCAATGCATTGTTTGTGATGGTGGATACACGCTTCAGTGAAATTGCCTTGAGGATAACGCTAACTCGATGTATAAGCGAGTAAAATGTAATTGGAGGTGAAATTTTGTCTGAAGAAAAGAAGAAAAAAGAGTACTATTATGGTGGAGAAGAGAAAAAAGCTGGTGAATTAAAGAAAGCCTCTGAAGAGGAGGAAGGGATGATACCTTACTTTTCAAGGGATGTTCAACGTGAGTTTAACCGTATGATGGACAGGTTTCAACGGGAGTTTGAATCTCTATGGGAGGAGCCGCCACGGTTGAGGTATGAAAAATTTATGCGGCGGCATCCACTGATGCCTTTCCGAGGAGATATGATGCCGTCTGTCGACTTGGAGGATAGGGGAAAAGACTTTCGTGTTACTGTTGATTTGCCAGGGTTTTCTAAGGAAAATGTTGATGTTGAGGTTGGCGATGATTCGGTTACGATCAATGCGAGACAAACTATGTCAGAGGAAGAGAAAAAGAAGAATTATGTCCGTCGGGAGAGGTCATCGCAAGCGTTCTATCGAAGGGTTCAGTTGCCTGAAGGTGTCAAGTCTGACGAGGTAAAGGCGAATTTGAATAATGGTGTTCTGGAACTTGTTTTGCCTAAAAAAGAGCC
>CAYMLF010000296.1:0-2165 GCA_964391275.1 uncultured Candidatus Bathyarchaeia archaeon | reverse complement strand
ACTGTCAATGGGTAACCCTCACTGCGTCATATTTGTTGAAAACGTAGCTGACACGCCAGTTGAGTATGTGGGGTCACTGATTGAAAACCACGAGGCTTTCCCAAAGCGAACCAACGTGGGCTTCGTGCAGGTTCTGGGCAGAAACGAGCTTAAGGTGCGTGTTTGGGAACGCGGCTGCGGCGAAACGTTTGCGTGTGGCACTGGAACCTGTGCTGCAGTGGCTGCTGCAAACAGGCTTGGCAAGGTGGGCGATAAGGTTACGGTTCATGTGTTGGGCGGCGATTTGCAGGTTGAGGTTGGCAGAAGCCTGTTTCTGAGTGGAGCTGCTGAAAGAGTTTTTCATGGTAAGTTGTTTGGAGAGAACTAGGATGTTTGAGTTTGCTGATAGGATTAAACGGTTACCGCCGTATTTGTTTGCTGAAATAGAGAAGGCAATGAACGAGAAGAAGGCGCAGGGTGTGGATTTGATTTCGCTTAGCATTGGCGACCCAGACTTGCCGCCGCCAGACTTTGTGATTGAAGCTTTTAGGCAGGAAGCTGCTGACCGCAAAAACCATAATTACTCGTTTAGTCAGGGTGAACCAGATTTTCGCGGTGCAGTGTCGGTGTGGTGTAAGAAGCGTTTTGGCGTTGATGTTGCTAATGACCAGGTTGTTGCGTTGCTGGGTTCAAAAGAGGGTTTAGCCAATGTTGCCCGTGCCTTTGTGAATCCTGGCGATAGGGTTTTGGTGCCTGACCCTGCGTATCCAGTTTACGCTAACGGCAGCACGATTCTGTGTGATGGTTCAGCAGTTTTTATGCCATTGTTGGAGGAGAACGGTTTTAAACCTGACTTTGACGCAGTTGACGCACAAGGGGCAAAAATGATGTTTCTTAATTACCCTAACAATCCGACTGCGGCAACTGTGGACGTGGCGTTTCTGAAGGAAGCTGTGGACTTTGCCAAAGACAACAACCTGATTTTATGCTATGACAACGCGTACTCAGAAATCACTTACGACGACTACAAGGCGCCTAGCATACTGGAAATTGACGGAGCTATGGATGTTTCTGTCGAGTTTCATTCGTTGTCAAAGACGTTTAACATGACTGGTGACCGTATCGGGTTTGCTGTTGGTAGCAAGCAGCTTGTCGCTGGATTAGCGAAGGTGAAGTCACAAGTTGATTCTGGTCCACCTTTGTATACGCAGAAAGTTGCCGTTAAAGCCTTGGGCAGCTATAGTGGTCGTGAAGCGCCAGAGTTTCTGCGCAGAAACAACCAAATCCTGCAGGAGCGTCGGGACTTGCTGGTTGACACCTTATGCAAGCTTGGCTATGAAGTTGAAAAGCCCAAGGCGTCATTTTACGTTTGGGTTAACTGCAAGTGCGGTTCAATGGAGTTCGCCCAAAAACTGCTTGATGCTGGAGTTGCGGTTACGCCTGGAGTCGGTTTTGGCAAGCATGGTGAAGGCTACGTGCGGATAACGTTTACGCAGCCTAAAGAACGCATAGTTGAAGCTTGCCGCCGAATTGAAGGCGCACTCTAACTTTCTTGTTTCTCTTTTTCTGGTTCCTGTTTTTTGTTTTTCCAGTCTCTTTGCAACTGCTCTGCTAAGTTGCCGTCTTCAAGGATGACTGGTCCACGGTAACCGCAGTTTCTGCAGTCCCACATTGACCAGAACTGGGGCATGCCTTGAGCCCAGAAAACGTCGTTTGAGCCGCATTTGGGGCAGAATTTGACAGAGAAGAGTTTGCCTTTGCGTTTTAGGTCTGGTGTGTCGTTCAAAGCGTCCAACCGCTAGTTTGTTTAGGGGTTTTGGTATTTGAGTTTTTTTAGAGTCCAGTTGATGCAAAAACTAATTTAGCAAAATGGTGTTTAATGCAGGTGTGGTTGATGCTTATTGCTTGAAGGTTTGCGGCGCAAGCTTATGGGTAAAAAGAAGAAGCGTCGACGGTCAAAGCGTGAGGAGAATAATTCTAGTGCTTACAGTACGCTTCCTTACTATTATCCAACTGAGCAGGTGGATAATCTGGGTAAGCTGAGGAAAAAGAAGCGTGGTCGCTGAGCGCATATCAAGCTTTGGGCGGTTCTCTGTTGTGATTTTTTTCTATAGCCCCCTTATTTAAAGGCACATTGAAAACGTATGCGCAAAAGCAAGGTCAACATGGCAGCGGCGAGGTCTCTC
>CAYMLF010000295.1:0-2172 GCA_964391275.1 uncultured Candidatus Bathyarchaeia archaeon | reverse complement strand
CATAGAGAACTGCGAAGTCGCCTGTAGTAAAGCCTGAGAAAAGCTGGTCAACGCTGGGCACGTTTAAGGTTAAGTGTTGCTGTTGAATCGCTTTTGGCTTTACTATGACTCTTTGAGTTATCATCATTTTTCTTGTTTCCTGTTCAAGGAACGCATTGCTACTTTATGCCTATTTAAGGTAGCATTGAAACGACATTGCCGTGGTGGGGAGGGGAAAGTTAAAGTGAAAATAAATCCGCTGGCTTGTTTTAGCTCTTTCTTGTTTTAAAAATAAAAAACGTATTTAATGTGGCTAATGTGATGACAAGGGCAATCCAGATGCCTAAAATCAGATAATCTTCGGTTTGAGAGGCAAACGGGTAAATCTTGGGCAGATTGTAGAGGCTTGCACAAAGGTTTCTTAGCCCCATAAAGACGGATACACCCGTTAATACGATAGTCGCGTAAAAGGACTCTTTAGATTTAGCCTTAAACAGCAAATAATAAGCTGCAAACGTTATGGGCACAAAATAAGCCAATGCGCCAACGGCGCTTAAAGGCCAACCTAAAGGGTTCAACTCGTAACTTGCATGCTTAATACTTATCACAAACGCGGTTGAGCGGACATCAAAGAACCATCATGCAAACCCGAAACCCTGCAACGCCATAAGGATGCTTTTTGCCTGTTTAACTTTGGCTTGTGTTGGCTTTTTTGCCATGAAGCGTGCTGTTGCCATATAGAGGTTAACTGCTAAAGGAACCGCTAATAGTGGGAAAAGCGTATAGCCAACCCACGGATTTAGATAAAAACCCTGTAGAGCCCAAGTTTCAAGCAGACAGATAGCACTCGATGCTACTATGAAGCCTTGGGCAAAGTTTTTCGGTTGGTCCATACGCTTTTGCCTTTTTTAGAATACTGCTTGGTTTTCATTTTTAGGTTTTGACTTGTAGGTTTGTTACGTACAAACGGTTTTTACTTTTAAGATAGAACCTTAAACGGAACTACTGATGCTTCATATTAACGCCAAAAAGATTCTTGCCACCATACTGGTGCTTGCCGCTTTAGCTTCACTCTTGACAGGAACCTTTTATGTAGGCAATTATGCGGGTGAGGAAACCAGATGCGAGACAGTATCAACTCAATCTGTCGTTGTAGCTCCAAATGAGCACCAGCACATACATCTCCAACTAAACACTTCCCAAGAAAACCGGTGGCTCTCCATAAAGGTTGTTAATGGAACCCTAAGAGAGGCATGTCTTAGTGATGAACTCTATCAAGATTGGCTTAACGGTTCATACAATGTGACATGGTGTGAAATGCCTAATCCTGCTCGCCCAGTTGATTCTGATGTTTATGAGGAATCCTGCCCTTTAGAGTCTTCCTACTCAGCCCATTATATTTTTTGGAATCTTGACTTGCCCAGCAAGGAAGTAACCATTACAGCCTACATCAAGCATAAGGAAACAACCTATAACACGGCTAATCTGGCGTTGGGCAGTGTGTTTATTGCGTTGGGTGCTGTTGGGTTAGCAGGCGTTGGATTGTTTTTTGCATTCAAAAACAGAGGGAACATTGAGGTTTCCCGTAAAAGGGCGCTTGTCTTAGCTGGCTCGTTGTTATTGATTGGTTTGGGCGGTTTTTTGGCTGTGACTTATTCAAATCCTGTTGAAGCCCAAATCGGCTTAGAACGTGGTACGCTTAACATAGCGGCAAACAGTTGGCAGCCATTAGCTATAGTCGAGAACTGGGCAGGTGATTACTTAATCCAAATCTCCACTGACAAGGGCACTATACAAGTATTCCACAGTAGCGATGGCACGATTGTTGGGCACTGGAGTAATGGAACAGAGTACGATGTACGCGATATTTATTACCCCAGTTTTAATGGTTCCTCAGGTTTAACTGGGACAAGCATTATTGGAGAAAACTTTCCAGTCACGCAATACCTTGTTTTTTCGAACGTTGACGACTTTAGCAAGAAGGTGGATTACCAAATAAGCTATCACAATACCTACAACAATCATTTTGGATTGATGGCTGGAATCGCACTGACCATTGCTGGGGCAATCACGCTGTGCCTTACGCTTCTTAAAAACAAACTGAAAGACTTCAATGTAGCATTAGAAAACCAAGAGTGATTGTTGTTGCTCTCTGTTGTGATTTTTCTCTATAGCCCCCCTTATATAAAGGCG
>CAYMLF010000294.1:0-2177 GCA_964391275.1 uncultured Candidatus Bathyarchaeia archaeon | reverse complement strand
GCGGTAGACCCTATCCCCCTATAAAAAGGGTCAACCTTGGGCTAAAACAGTAGTTCACTTATCAGTTTAATCTATATATAGAGGAGGGGGGAGGTCGCTCAGAGCAAAAAGGTCACCGTCTAGTTACAGCTACAATCCACTTTACATTATCAAACCCGTACTTGGTAATAAGCGGGTTAATGAAATTTGGCGCCAACTCGTCATCAATTTCAGAGAGAGCAACTGTGTCGCCAATGCGGTAAACTAAAGCAATAATTGACACGTCTTTAAGCGGCGCATATTTACCCTTAATCTCCCAATACCCCAATTCGTCCCGCCGAGCCTCAATAACCCAGTAGTATTCGTCTTCAGGATGCTCGCCTTTCGTGAAATTAAAATCACAAACAACTTGCCCAACCACTTGGGGGTCATCGTTAGTTTTAACATAAAACCAAATCGTCACAAAAACCACTAACTAATAATTAATCAGCGACCCTTTAATTGCTTTTCATGACGCTTTTTTAGCCTCAATTAGAACAATAGTTTCAAAAAAGGGCAGTTTGCATTCAGCTTTAACGTTAGCTGAAAGATTTGACTCCTCAAATCTCTTAACCGTTAATTCCACATTGGTTAAAGTTGACTGCAACAAAAGAACCCTGCCAGAACGCTTCAAGTGCCTTGCTGCTTGCGGAACAAAACGGTCAACAACCTCACGACCACTGACACCGCCAGCCCAAGAGCGCCCAATCCAAGTCTCCACCTCGTGCGGTTCCGAGGGCAAATATGGCGCATTAAACAGTATCAAATCAAACAAAGCGTCCTCGGCTAGAGCAGTCAGCAAGTCAGCTTGCATAAAATTCATCCTGCCCAGCACATGGTTTAGCACTGCGTTTTGTTTGGCACAACGAATCGCAAAAGGGTTAATATCTACGGCTAGCACACGCTTTGCCTTTTGAGCCGCTAAAATCCCAAGAAGCCCACAGCCAGTGCCCACATCCAGCACCAAATCGCCTTCTTGAACGTCAAGGTTTTCAGCAAATAAAAAAGAGTCCTCAGAAGGCTCAAAAACATCCTCAGTCAGGTCAAATCTTAAATCGCCAAACCATACGCGTTTACTACTTGAATGCATTGGCTATTTCTCCAAAGTTTTCAGGGGTTAATTCTCTTGGACGCATTTCTGCAAAGGGCGATTCTTGAATGATTCTTTTGTACTCATGCTTGCTAATCTTTAGGGCGCGTTTTATGAAGGGTTCAAGGGCGTTAGCAAGTTTCTTGTTGCGCTCGGTGAACAGCCATTTTGTCATGCGTTCAAAAAACACGGCGTCTTTTACATGGAAAGGCGGCGTTTGCCAAGGTGTTAAGCGCAAGATAACCGAGTCCACCTCTGGCTCTGGGTAAAACATCTCCTTAGGAACCACATCTAAAAGTTCAACCTGCGCCTTCTGGTAAACCATAACAGTTAACCAGCTGTAGTCTTCAGTTCCAACCTTTGCCGCTAGCCGATCAGCAAACTCTTTCTGCACAATCAACACGCTACAGTCGACTTTGCGTTCAAGAAGAAGCAACACAAGCTTTGAAGAAAGATAGTAAGGGGGAGCAGCGACTACCTTGTTAAAAACAGGCAAATCAAGCTTTAACACATCGCCTTCGATAACCGTCACGTTGCTTAAACGGTTAGTTTGTTCACGCAAAACCTTGGCAATTTGCAGGTCCTTCTCAACAGCAATAACCGCTTTGCATTTATCGGCTAGAAAGCGTGTTAAAAAACCAAAGCCTGCCCCTGCATCCAACACCACGTCAGATTTGCTTAGCGAAGTGTAAGTTGCTAGTTTGGGGTAAAAAGCTGGCTCAACCATGAAGTTTTGGCCAAGCAACTTGTTTGGCGTGATATGAAAAGTTTGGAGCAGCTTTTTTGTTTCTTCAATGCTCATTGCTGACTACTGTGCCCTTGTGAATAAGCGGTATTTACTGTCGCCTTCAAGCTCTTCCATAACCCGCTTAGTAATCAACTTTGCTGGATTAGGCAACTCAGTACGTTTCTGCAAATCTTCAAAGCTCTCGAAGGGTTTGCGTGTACGTTCGTTAATGACTTGCCACATGTACTTTTTACCGATACCAGGCACCAGTTCTAAAGCATGCATACGAGGCGTTATTGCACGTGCAGTGTTAAAGAAGTTAACAAACCATTTCTCACGGTT
>CAYMLF010000293.1:0-2186 GCA_964391275.1 uncultured Candidatus Bathyarchaeia archaeon | reverse complement strand
TCAGACTATGTAAAACTAGTAGAAAAAGCAAAAGCATAAAGTGAAAAACTATGGCAGATAAAAAAGTTGTAGAATTAATCGTCAGCGGCGGACAAGCTAACGCAGGTCCTCCATTGGGTCCCGCATTGGGTCCATTAGGCGTAAACATTGTGGCTATTGTCAACAAAATCAACGAAATCACTAGAGAATACGCTGGAATGAAGGTTCCAGTGAAAGTTCACGTTGACACAGAAGATAAAACCTTCGAAATCACTGTTGGCACTCCCACAGCATCTGCACTTATCGTTGCTGAACTCAAAATTGAGAAAGGCTCAGGCACACCCAACACTGTCAAAGTTGGCGACTTGTCCATGGAGCAAATGGTGAAAATCGCAAAAATCAAAGGTCCCCAGCTTTTAGCGCCGAACGTAAAGTTGGCGACTAAAGAGTTGCTTGGTACGTGTGTCAGCTTGGGCGTTACCGTTGAAGGCAAAGACCCCCGTGAAGTACAAAAGGAAATTGATGCTGGCACATATGAACAGCTATTTGGTAGCGAATAATGTTAGGCGAATATTTTTATAAGTGGTTTCCAATCCCTCATTGGTTCGAGGCTTAAAAATGCCCTTAGATAATAAGACACTATTAGAAGCAGTAAAGCAGGCAAAGGAAAAGTCTGGCAAAAAGAAGTTTAACCAGGCAGTAGACATGATCTTGGATATTCAAGAGATCGATATGAAGGCTCCAGAAGGCAAAATCCAAGAAGTCGTAGAGCTTCCAAAGCCAACTGGAAAACCAAACAAAATCTGCATTATTGCTCAAGGCGAGTTTGCACTTAAAGCTCGCAATGCTAAAGCTGACTTTGTACTTGAACGTGCTGACCTTGAAGGGTTAGCTGGCAAAAAGAAAGACTTACGCAAGTTAGCATCAGACTATGACGTTTTTGTTGCTGAAGCACCATTAATGCCGCTTGTCGGTAGGATTTTAGGTCCAGTGTTGGGTCCAAGAGGCAAAATGCCTATTCCTGTCCCGCCAAATGCTGATGTTAACGCAATTATTGCTAGAAACCGCAAGACGGTTGTTGTGCGTATGCGTGCTCAACCGATTATACAGGTTTCCTTTGGAACCGAGCAGATGAAGGATGAAGATCTTGTTGATAATGCTCAAGCTATCCTTCGTGTTTTGGATGGAAAACTGAAGCGTGGCTTAAAGAATGTAAAGTACGCTTTCATAAAGACCTCCATGGGTGAACCCGTAAAAATTAAACCTTAATTGAGTGAAACATAATGCCGTCCCAACAAGTATTACAACAAAAATCAAATGAAGTTGAAGAAATAATTGATGTGCTGAAGGATTACAAGTCAATCGGCATCGCCAGCTTACAGAAGGTTCGTGCTTCACAGCTTCAAGAACTTAAAAAAAGCATGGGCGACCAAGTTTGCTTTAGAGTTTTAAAGAATACTCTTGTAAAAATTGCTATTGACGAAATGAAGCATGAAGAGCTGAAAAAGCTTGAAGAGTACCTTGAAGGCCCAAACGTTTTCTTATTCAGCGATTTAAATCCTTTCAAACTTGCGCTTATGCTGGAAAAAGGCAAAGTAAAAACCACTGCTAAATCAGGCGACATTGCAGCAATGGATGTTGTTGTTCCAGCAAGCAATACAGGTCAACCGCCAGGACCAGTCATCAGCCAACTAAACGCTGTAGGTTTACCGACAAGAATCGAAAATGGCAGCGTCTGGGTCAGTAAAGACACGTTGGTTGTCCGCAGAGGAGAATCAATCAATGACAGACTCGCTGGTGTTCTCTCAAAGCTGGGCATTAAAGCTGTTGAGTTAGGCTTATCCATGCGTGTGGTTCTAGATAACGGGTTGATTATTGACGGCAGCAAATTAGTCGTTGATGTTGCAGCTACACGCAAAAGCGTCGAGGACAGCAACGCTGAAGCTTTCGCTTTAGCACTTGGCATATCTTACCCGACCAAAGAAACCATCAAGCCGCTACTGCAAACGGCGCATCAGAAAGCCATGGCATTATCCGTCAGCGCAGCCATACCCACAAAAGAAACAATCGGCGACCTAATTCGCAAAGCCAACGCGGAAATGAGTAGCCTCAACAGTGCAGTCGAAAAAGCTGCACCTAAATCAGCATAACCTATCTTTCTTTTAACTTTCGATTTTTTCAAAAGTGAGAAATTAAGGAAAGCTTAG
>CAYMLF010000292.1:0-2205 GCA_964391275.1 uncultured Candidatus Bathyarchaeia archaeon | reverse complement strand
GAGCATGGATACGGCGACGAATAAACTTAACCTTTAATTTGTCTGGGCTATTTCTTATAGCTGTGATTTTTTTCTATAGCCCCCCTTATATAAAGGCGTATATGAAAGCGTATGCGCAAAAGCAGAAGTCAACATAGAGACGGCGAGGTCTCTCTAGCGTGACCCCCCCTCCCTTATATAAAGCCATGTTGAACGACAAAAAAGTTGAAAAATAGAAAAAAGAAAAAGGGTTTAGCCTAAACCCGATTTAGGCTTTACCTTGCTGTTTCGCTTTAAGCTCAGCATTCTCCCTCTGCAAAACCGCAACAGTCGCTTGCATAGCTTTCAAAGCATTGCCCATCTTGATCAAGTTAACGTTATTTGTCTGAGCATTGACGGCGCTGATTCGGCGTTGCGGTTTAAGTGGAAACCGATTTTTCGGTTGGTTACAGAAAGGTATGCTCCTTTTTGCTGTACAGTTGCTTTTAACTATTTTTCTATTTCTGTTCATTTTTGGGCGCCTCTTTTTCATTCTTTGCAGGCATTTGCTTTGCCATTGCTTGAGGAACGGTTTTTTTGTATAGTTTCTGGAATGTTGGGTTGCTCTGCAGGGATTTGCATAAGTCGCCTAGCACTTCCGTAATCAACTGTTTAATAGTGCAGAACGTCTCAGGGTTAACATGGGGGTTGCCAAAGACATCATAGTTCATTGCAATGCATCCGCCAGTACAGGCTTTCTTGTAATTGCAGGTTAGGCATTTTTGTGGTATCTCACAATGTGGCGCGAATTTACGCCAGTTTTCACCCCATTCCAAACGTTTTGCATCTAAGCCACTGTATACGTTGCCGATACGGATTTGATGAGAGTCAATGAATCGGTGGCAGGGATAAAATGTTCCGTCATAATCTACGCCCATGGAGCCGTTTCCTAAGCCGCATCTTCCATACCATGACCTAAAGGGGCGAGTGACTGCGTCGTTAGCATCACGGATGAACATGCTAAATACCGGTATGCCTTGCTGCATCCATTTACCGTAGTAACCGCGAAATACCTCTAACTCCTTTTTTAGTGTAGCCAAATGTTCTTGTGTCCATTCCGCTTCATAGACGAAATCAACGGCTAAATTGGTTAACTTATGTTCTTCAACCATGACTTTGATGTTGTCTGCTAGACCTTTCACTGTTGATGGAGTCACTGTCCATCGTAATTGCGGGTTAGGATTTAGATATTTTCTGACCAGCGTTAGTCCTTTCCATGCGTCGTCCCAGCTGCCGGCACCGTCTGCATAGATTCTGTTAGTGTTGTGGCTGTCTTTTGGACCGTCAATAGAGGCTAATATGCACAAATTATTGTTTTTCATCCATTGGGCTTTTTCTTCGTTTATGAGTGTACAGTTTGTTGTTGCCCCAAATTGCCATTTGTATCCTTTTTCGCGGCATTTCTCAACGATATATTTGATTATTTCAAAGTTGCATAGTGGTTCTGCGCCAAAGAACCAGATTTTCCCGTCTGAACGAAGATTTTTGTCTGCAAAGGCGATCAGTTGATCTGCTGTTTCTTTTGTCATGTTTTTGACTGGTTGTTCTTCGTTGAGTTTGTAGACAAAGCAGTATTTGCATTTGAGGTTACAGTTGGAGCCAGTCCAAACTGTAAGTTCCCCAAGTTTTTGTTGTGAATCAAACATTGGCTATCACTTTCTTTTGATGTACTGGTGGAATCAGGTTAAACGTGATGAGTGTTTCTGTGATTACTTCTTTCACGCGTTCTTCTGTCAGAGATTGCATAGGACGGCATGGTTGAAACTTTTGATTCGATGTTACTGGGGTTTTAGGGATTTGTTTGTTAGTTACTTGTGGTTGAGACATTCGTTGATCACCAAGCTAATATTTTATGTATAAACTCCATAGCAGGCCTCGCATTGTTGACAGGTATAGTATACTTCTGGACAATACATGATCATTTGGCAGGTTACACATTGTTGGCAATTATTGCATATGGTTTCGCAGGTTGTTTGACAGTTCTGACAAACTGCTTCACACGCAGTTTGACAAGCTGATTCACATGCTGTTTGACAACTGTAACATGGCTGACAAAACACGCAGCTTCCACAAGGGGCATAGTAAACCGGAATACACATACCTGCTTGACAAGTAATACATAGCTCACAAGCTTGGCATGAGACTTCACAACCAGTTTGGCAACTGACCTCACATCCTGTCTGGCAT
>CAYMLF010000291.1:0-2218 GCA_964391275.1 uncultured Candidatus Bathyarchaeia archaeon | reverse complement strand
CTTTTCATTGGCGCTGAAATCTTAAGAACCGTGGTTGTTAGGACGTATGAAGAGTTTTCCTTGCTTATACTTGTAATTATCAGCAGAGGACTTTTCAGTTTAATCTTGTATCTGGAAAGAAGATGGCATGGGTCAGTGGAAACCGAGTAAACTACCCCTTTTTCTAATTGCCTTTGCTTGCTCAAAATTATACAAAAATTAGCTTTATGCTTGAAATTCTTTGGGTTCAATGGTTAAAATTTAAATGTGAGTTACATAGTTTATAGGAACTAGCTCGGGGTCGTATGGGAGAACACGAGGAGATACGTAAGTCTGTTGTCAATAGCTTGACTGGCAATGACTATCTGTATTTAGACAATTTTGTGCAAGACTTAGCACTCAATGTTCATTTGTACAATTCCGTGCCAGATAAACTTATATATGTTCAGGACTCTGCTCTGAGCTATGACATTTGCCAAACTGTCTCAGCCGACAGAGAGGGCTGCCTTGAGACCTTAACAAGAAAAGGAGCAGTAAAATAATGCTTATTGAAGCAATCGTTGCCTTTGCCCTAATATTCATTTCAACATTCGCAATCTACACTATAGGTCAACGGTCAGCGCCTAAAACAGCACAAACCGAAAATGAGCAAATGTCATATGCTTGTGGAGAAAAAATAATCTTCAAACGCTTAAAAGTAAATGTTTCACTGTACAAATACCTGATTTACTTTGTAATCTTTGATTCAGCAGTATTGCTACTATCTTTCGCGTCACTCGCAATTGCTGGAATCAATCCGTTCATGCTAATTTTGTACTTGAGCGTAATCCTTGCTTCAGGATTTGTGCTTTTAGAGGGAGGCAAAGAATAACGGGCACCCCTAACACGATTACTTGGGCTCGCATTAAGTCACCTTGGGTTCTGCACTTTAACAGTGGAGCATGCAACGGCTGTGACATCGAAATCGTCGCGTTACTGACCCCAAAATATGACGTTGAACGCTTCGGCATAAAACTTGAACCATCACCAAGACACGCCGACGTCTTGCTTGTTACTGGATGCGTAACCCAGCAATGCGCAGAACGTCTAAAACGCATATACGACCAGATGCCGCAACCCAAATTCGTCGTAGCCATCGGCGCCTGCGCATGTAGCGGAGGCGTTTTCGAAGGAAACTATAACGTAGTCGGCGGCGTAGACAAAATAATTCCCGTAAACGCCTACATTCCAGGGTGTCCCCCACGTCCCGAAGCACTAATTGACGGCGTAGTAAAGCTTCTTAACGCATTGGACTCGCCGAAAGAAAACAAGTCAACCAAAAAAGCAAAAGAAACCGCGGAGGCTAAACCAATTGCCAAACAGTAACGTCGACATTGTTTCAGTAGTTAAATCAAAGCTTAACCGCAAAGTCAAGATACAAAAGGGGCAACTTGGCACAGCCGCTATAATAGCACAGAAAGGTCTACACCGAGACGTACTAAACGCCATGATTGAAGCAGACGAAAAAACAGCAATCACAGCCATCTCAGGCGTGGACCTCGGCGACAACATAGGCGTATATTACCACCTACGCACGTCAAACGCTTTCTTTACAATCAAAACAGAAGTACCAAAAGAAAAACCCCACACACAAACAATATCCGACATTTTACCAGGCGCAGTCTTCCACGAAATGGAAGTAAATGACCTTTTAGGCGTAGTCTTCGACGGTCACCCTTGCCCTGGAAGGCTTGTGCTCAGTGAGAATTGGCCTGAAGGCGTTTACCCCCTTCGAAAAGACGTTAAAGCTAACGAGGTTAAACTAAACCCTGCAAGGGAAGACCCGCAATCTCCAGAAGACGGGAAACTAGTCAAAATAATTATTGGACCGCAACATCCAGCATTGCTGGAGCCAGAAAAGTTTGCTGTTACAGTCGATGGAGAAATCGTTACCAAAGTTGAGCCAAGAATAGGTTATGTGCACAGAGGCATCGAGAAAGCTTCTGAATCACGCACTTATGTACAGGACGTTTACCTGGTTGAACGCATCTGTGGCATCTGCAACGCCTGCCATGCATACGGATTCTCAAGTGCAGTAGAAAAAATTCTGAAAACAGAGGCTCCGCCAAGAGCTGAATACCTGCGAGTGGTAGCCTTAGAACTAAACAGGTTACACAGTCACTTGCTGACGCTAGGACATGCATGCTTAGAAATCGGGTACGAAACATTATTCCAATACTTTTGGCGAGACCGAGAACCC
>CAYMLF010000290.1:0-2220 GCA_964391275.1 uncultured Candidatus Bathyarchaeia archaeon | reverse complement strand
GGGCATAAAATTCGTTTCTCCAATATTTGTTTAGGGGGGTTTGAGTATTTAAAATGTCACTTGATTTGGTTGGCTTGGTGTTTGAGTGTTTGTGTGTGTAATGGCTTGTTTTTTTGGTTGGGTGATATACGTTTTGATATACAATTTGACATCAGCTGGCATGGCTGGGCGCTTGACGTGCGGTTTTTTCTATAGCCCCCTTATATAAAGGCGGATTCTAGGGCTATGTTGGTGGCGGCGAGGTCTCTTACAGCTGACCCCCCTCCCTTATTTAAAGCCATGTTGAAAGTTGCGCTGATGCCCTCCGCCGCTACTGCAAAAAGCCCAAACCGCACCAACACTACCCCGCAGTCAAGCCGCAACATCACCGAAAGCTCTAAATGCACAAAAAGCGGTTCTCTTCAAGAACGCAAAAACAGGGCCGGTAGATCAGCCTGGCATGATCGCCGCGTTCGCAACGCGGAAGCCGCGGGTTCAAATCCCGCCCGGTCCACCAACTCCAAGAAGGCAGCTTAGAGAGCTTGATGTTTTCTTTAATGTTTCCTTAAGCGTTGCACTCTAATTTTCTTCTCAGAAACAACCACAATATTTCCAAGAACCATTTTGCTGTATAAACCGATAACGGAAGAAACAACCTTAACTTTGTTTTCAATGCTCTCATCTTTAAGTCTTAACAAAATCATCCCTGGCAACTCATAAAACCCTGCCAGCCTGCCAAAGTACTTGTCATTTGTAATAATTACCCGTTTCTCCTCAACGGCTCGCTTCATAATTTCAATATCTGAAGCGCCTTTCATGCACTCAATAACTGAAACAGAGTCATGCCCCAACTGCCAAGCTTGTGTGAAACTGAAATACCAGTGCATTCATCAACTAAAAACTTCAAAATACCAGGCTCACGTGGCTGTCATCGGAAATATTTCTTCTTCGCCTGCAATTTTGGCAGCATAAAGTAAGACAGCTGATATGTCCTCTTTTGAGAGGTGAGGATAATCCTTGAGAATTTCCTGATTAGACAACCCTTGGGCTAGCAACTTCAATACTTGCTCAACAGTAACTCGTGTACCCTTCACTATGGGCTTGCCCCCCATAACCTTGGGATTTACGACAATTCTTTCCAAGAGGTCTTCCGTAACCTTCAAACCTTAACCCTCAACCTAAAAGATTAGACATTCCAATTAATAAAACATGAGCCTTCCCTACGCCATCTGATCGCCGCATTCGAAACGCGGAAGCCGCGGGTTCAAATCCCGCCCGGTCCACCACAACATTTGAACGTAACAGCACTGTTGTTCGCTGTTATTTTCAGTGCTACTCCCTGCAATTTGTTGATTACTTGTTTCAAAGCGTTTTTGCATGCCTTTGAGATATTCACGCCCATTTCTTTGGCTAATTATCAATTCAGGGTTCAAATAAATTATTGTGTTGGTTTTTTGTAGTCTCCGCGTTCAATTCCACATATTGTGCAGGTTTATGCATATAGGTAAATGTGTACATTGTTCTCAAGGGGTTGCTTGAATGTCGGATGATAGAGCAGAAAATGTCTTTTGAAGACAAAAAAGGCAACCCTTGATGCTGCACTTGGATTTCCTCACAATGCTTAAAGAATTGGTTTTATTTTTTAGCAACGCACTACCACGGTAGTAAATCAGAACACTTGATTGCCTAAATTCAATTTTCTATTAACCATCTTGGCTATTGCGTAACTAGTTGGAACAGTATATAGAACAAGTATTAAATCGAAAACTAGCAAGATAGGCATCAAACCTATAATGTGAGCGTCAGAAAAGCCTGGACCAAATAGTGGCATCATAAATTTATACATGAAAAAATCCACAATAGGCATCAAAGTAAGTCGAAATATTATCGAAAGCGAAACAAAATACCTGCCAGGTTTGATTTCAGCGTTGTTCGTTTGAGGCTTCCTGGAGGCTCTCCATTTAACAAGTTTGTACCCTAAATAAACGCCTATTATACCTGTTAACATTGCAATAAGATTCCATATTGGGAAAAGAACACCCAAAGCCCTTGGGAAAATTAATGCTTGCCCAAAAGCAGTTAAGGTTGCAATCGAAAAACTTAGTTTAAGCCCAAACAGTAAAAGTGCAATAACTATAGGTATTTCCCAAAAGTAGAATAAAGGCAGCCCAGTGATTGTAGGTATCCTAACGTCGCCTAATGATATTGCAATTGCTGTAAAGACACTGCATAAAGCGACCT
>CAYMLF010000289.1:0-2220 GCA_964391275.1 uncultured Candidatus Bathyarchaeia archaeon | reverse complement strand
CCCCTCTCCAAATTTGCCTGCAACGGGTTAGCCACTGATACCCACAAAAAACAGGTGAAAAAAATGTCATGCCCAAACTGCGACAAAAAACTCTCCCCAAAAACCTTCGAATTTGGCACTCAACACATGCAGATTGTAACTTGCAGGGAATGCGTTTGGAGCCAAGTCAGAAGCATACAGTAACTCTGTTTGTGTTGCTGTACTGCAGTTATCACACAGTTATTAATTCATCAAATACTCCGTTAAGGATTGACTGTAAACGAGGTAGAATATTTGCAGTATATTAGCCGTTTTAAACCGCAAGACGCAATTTTTGGCATCGCCAACGTAGAATCACACTCGGGAAACTGCAAAATCACCGTTGGATACTTCCTAAACGACAACGCAGTCACCATAATCGCCCCAAAACAATGCAACTACTGCACAAGAACAAAAGCCTGCACCAAAGCATTCGCTAAACAAATAATCATGAAATACAACGAGAGACACGGCGACTCCAAAATATACTTCCTACTCTAAAACCGACCCTCACATTTTTAACAAATTTTTAAAAAGAAAAAAAGGGCAGTTACTTACAGCAGTGGTGTTTTTCTTTAAAAAACATTCCAAGACCAGCCGCAAGCATAACAGCCCCAACACCTGCAATACACAAGTACTTCTTGTAGTGATGCATAAAGCCACCTGTAAACTAGGCAGAGAAAAAAATCTAATAAAGCTGTGTTGTCTCAGCTTGAAAAAACAACTATGCACAGAGAAGGTTAGCTTAAACAAAGCAAAAGATTCAGGAGAGAGAGGGGGAACCGCTTTGCTTAAGCCAACCTTTTCAATTAACTACACATATCACTGTTGAACGATAAATACAAATGTGACTGCAACCACACTACAACAAAGTAAAAACAAAAAAAGTTTAGGCAGGTCTGCTGGTTCGGCGAATCTGAAAAGTCTGAACCTGACTTACGCCCGCGATTTTTCCAAGCGCAACCTCAAACTCATCCACAACACCAGTAACTTCCTCTGGAAAACGCACTTGAACAAGCAAAGCTTTCAACCCAAAAGCCACAGGCTCCTCGCCCCAACCCTCAATCTGGCTAGACGATGGAAGAATATTTTTAATTTGCCCCTTCAACGACTCAAAGTCTTCCACTATGTCTTCAGGAAAAACTTTGTAGGTCACAAGAATAGCACCCATAACTAGTCACCTATGGCCCAGTGAAACCGCATTTGGGACACTTATAGAGCCGACCAAATTTACGGCATTTCCCATCACGTTTAATCTGGATTTCGCCACAGTTTGGGCACAGAAACTTTGTTGATTCAGACCCTGGCGCAATTGGTTTTCCGCAGCTGGTGCAGGTAACCAGAGATAACGCATTTCTTTCTGTCATAAGCTGTACACTTCTTGCAGTTTTAAATCGTAAGGGTTCCTTATAACCTCTATGCTTCAAAAAACCCGCGTTTCTAAGCTCTCAATGGACAAAAAAATGCCGCGGCAACGCAGGTAAGCCTCTACCAAGAGTAGTAATCCCAATAGTTAAACCCGTCATAATCAGGAACAATCGCGTCGCTGATGGTGTCTGCAATAGCTTCCGCCCCATCCGGATTAGGATGCACACCATCAAAAAAGTAGTCTTCATGCTCAGCCAAAGCCTCGTTAACATCAATCGTGGGCAAATCCAAATCGTCAGCCACCTGCTCAATGCCCGGCAACACGCCCTGCTCAAGATACGTATTATACAAGCCAAGCTGGTTATCGTAGATTGGAGGAGGCGTGACAAGGTAAATCTTCTGATCTTCAGGAAGCGACTCGTACTCCCTAATAAGCCGTGTATAATCGCTTTGGAAACCCTTAACATGACGATAATTCTCCCATTTAGCATCATTAGTCCCCAACATAATGATAACCACGTGGGGCTGAAAATCTTTAGCTTCCTGAAACGCAGACTGATTAATGTAGGGTTTACTGGCGTTGTTTACCACTGCTGAACCGCTCACGCCAAAATTGCCCACCAAATAGCCATCGCCAAGCATAGCCTGCAACTGCTCGGGATAATTTGATATTTCAGTTATGCTGTCGCCGACGCATGCTACACGGATTATTTGTGCAGCAACAGGTCTTTGAGCAGTCACCTGGAAAAAAATGATTAAACTAGACGCCGCAACCGCAAAAACTATGAGGACAACGCCAATTTTTTTCCAAGCTGGCTTCATCTTGCACAATCA
>CAYMLF010000288.1:0-2286 GCA_964391275.1 uncultured Candidatus Bathyarchaeia archaeon | reverse complement strand
AGCAAATCTCCCAACTCAATACGGTTGGCGGCAATAGAGACTAAGGTCTACTATTCTTTTTTTATTTTTTTTGTCTTGTTTATGCCGTAGCACGTTAAACACTTTAGCAATAGTGCTCTTTAGCTGTTTTGATTATCAGGTTAAATAAGCTTGGATTTCAGAAAAACATATTTTATTCAAACTTTAAGTAACAATGTAATGCCTCAATACTTCAAAGCTGCACTTCTCCTGCTTCTTTGCTTTTCAACAACCATCAGTTTGGTTGCCGTTAAGCCTGCTAAGGCAGAGGGCAAAACGATAACTGTTCCTCAAGATTTCGGCACAATAAATTCAGCAATTGGTAATGCCTCTTCAGGAGACACCGTTTTTGTTAAAGCTGGAGTTTACAATGAAAACTTGATAATTGATAAGGCTCTTACGGTTATCGCTGAGTCAGCTTCAACGATTATTGACGGCGGCGGTAGGGGGACAGTCGTATGGATAAATGCAAACAACACCGTTGTGAGCGGATTTACCATCCGAAACAGCGGAAGCAACTTTACTGACAGCGGCATATACGTCGACAGCTGTCAAGGTGTTAATCTTTCAGGCAACATGGTAACCGAAAACAACATCGGCATCTACCTCAACGAATCCCCAAAAAGCCAATTCAAAGATAACTCTTTGGCAGGTAACAAGTTCAATTTTGGCGTCTACAGCAGCACCTTAGAAGGCTACGTTCAGGATATTGATGAGTCAAACACTGTTGAAGGCAAACCCATTGTTTACTGGGTTGGTCAAGTAGGCAAACAAGTTCCAGCGGAAGCGGGATACATTGCAGCTGTGAACTGCAGTGACGTGACAATTTCTGGCGGGTTTTTGGAGAAGAACTGGCAGAACCTCCTGTTTGCTTACACAGAAAACTCTACAATTACAAACGTTAAGAGCACGTTAGGAATGGATAGCATTTGGCTTTTAGAAAGCATCAACTGCACCCTACAAAACAACAACGTAACGGGAAACGTTTGGGGAGGCGTTGCACTAGTTAACACTTCAGACTGCACAGTTCAAGGCAACACTTTCAAGGGCAATGGTGGTTATGGCTTGTTTCTGTCAGATTCGTCAAACAACCAGTTTTACCACAACAACTTCATAAATAACCCTCGTCAAGCGTGGCTTTATGGCGATAACAGTAACAGTTGGGATAATGGGTACCCAAGCGGCGGAAACTACTGGAGCAACTACACTGGAGCCGATGACAAGTCCGGGCTAAACCAAAACGTGACTGGAAGCGACGGCATCAGAGACACACCAATCGTCATAGCCCAAAACAACATAGACAATTACCCCTTGATGCAACCGTGGACTCAAGAGCCAGCGTCGCCGTCCCCGGGCTTAGAGTTTTCCGTGATGGCATTTATCGCTGTAACCCTCGTCTTTGTAATCTTCATCGGTTATTTCGTGAAAAAAATGTTTAGAAGAAAAGAGGCAGACGACCAAGTGGAGACCTAAATGCGATGGAAACAATCAAGAAGTATTCGAACGTGGTTTGGTTCATTGTTATTTCAGTGGTTTTTGCGCTTTTCTTGTACTGGATTAGCGTGGCTGTTTACGGGTTTGGTGACTGGCTGTTCCTAACCATCAACATTGTGTTTTTCGCTGTTTTTTTGGCGTTTATTCAGTTCCGCCGCAAAATCGCAAGGTTGCCTGCAAGCGCCACTTTGGCTTTCATTGTTGCTTTGTACGTTGAAATGTACGGTGTTCCGTTGACCATGTACTTGTTTAGTTGGGCTTTAGGTTACGAAAAAGTGTACATGCTCGAATACCTGCTCGTCGGCATTATTGGTGCGGAAGCGTTTATAGCTCTTTTTCACTGGGTTATTTTGCCAGTTTCAAACGCCTTGATGCTGATTGGGTTGTTGCTGATAGTGTTTGGTTGGAGAAGAATCCATAAAGCCAAAGGCAAGCATCTGGTTAAAGACGGCATATACCACTACATCCGCCATCCCCAGTATCTTGGCTTTTTGATGCTCACGTTAGGCATGAACATTCAATACACCACTATTCCGACGCTTCTGATGTGGCCTCTGCTGATTATTTTGTATTACCGCTTGGCAAGGCAGGAAGAGCAAGAGGTAGAAGAAAAGTTTGGGCAAGAATACGAGGAGTACAAAAAGAAGACGCCCATGTTTTTCCCAATATTGATTAAAAACAAAGGATAAACCTCGAAATTATGCATTATTCCAAATATAATTTGATGGATACTCAGTTTACGCCTTAACAACGATATCTCTTAAAGACTAAAAG
>CAYMLF010000287.1:0-2295 GCA_964391275.1 uncultured Candidatus Bathyarchaeia archaeon | reverse complement strand
GCGGCAACAGGATAAATTCGTGTCAGGGCTGTCGAATACCAGCGGGCCCGCCACCCCCCAAACGAATTTATCCTATCCAAGCATTAATTCCAAGCAAGGACCATATGGGGAACAGGAATGAATAAGATACCGCTACTTGAGTTTGACAGCGACCGGACAGCGTTAATTGAACCCTCTACCCTAAATAGCTGCAACCTGCCAGAACGCTGCGTCATCATTTTCTACAACTCAGTCATCCAAAGGCTAAAGCAAGACCAATTGCTCGAAAAAAGTTATGAACGCGAGTCTGTGCTTCAGACAATCGATGTCTTCAAGCTAAAACAGGGCGACCATTTTCTTTCAGTTGTTTGCCCACAGGATGCGGGGCTCCGTTGGCAGGAAGTTTGCTTGAAGAATTGATCGCTTTAGGCTGCCGAAAATTTGTCTTTTGCGGAGGCGCGGGGGTCTTGAAATCCGAATTGAGTCGAGGGGCTGTTGTAGTTCCTAATACCGCCATTAGAGATGAGGGCATGTCGTATCATTATTTGCCGCCATCGAGAACAGTAGAAGCTGATTTAGCGGTAATTCAAAAACTCGTGCAGGTACTCGAGAATCACGGCGTCAACTATGAAGTAGGCAGGACTTGGACTACAGATGCATATTATAGAGAAACTAAAGGCAAAATCGCCGAACGCAAAATGGAGGGTTGTTTAACAGTGGAGATGGAGTGTTCAGCTTTGTTTGCAATCGCCAAGTTCCGTAATGTTTTGCTTGGACAGTATTTGCTGGCAGGCGACGATTGCGGCGGAACTGCATGGGACCAAAGGTTACAGGATGATTTGTTATCGGCGCCTTTGAAGATGTTTTGGCTCTCTGTTGAGGCATGCCTAACACTCTAAGAATGCTTTGCAATGCTATCGAATACCAGCGGGGCCCGCCATCACCTTTTAGAACCTAAACAGGTATTGTGCTTATATGCCGGATTTAGAAATCGACGACTCATTGATGAACCAATTCGTGTGCCCCACAGGTGAGCAGGGACGCAAAATAGCTGCTTTAATGAACGAGCATCATGACCAGTTAACGTCTTGGGGGTTAAGCCACGTCAAAATCCCTCAAGCCTCTGTAATTTTGGATGTGGGTGTTGGTGGGGGGAAAACCGTTGGGAAACTTGCAGATTTAGCGGTTAACGGCAAGGTTTTCGGCATCGACTACTCCAAAGACATGGTAAAATATTCAAAAAGCCAAAACCAACGGCTTGTAGTTGAAGGCAAAATAAGCTTGCTGCAAGGTGTAGTACAAAACTTAAGCTTCCCCAACGACTTCTTCGATTTAGTCACGGCGGTTGAAACCTACTATTTCTGGCCCAACCTGCCCAAAGCCTTCCGCGAGATAAACCGTGTCCTTAAGGCAGGTGGAAAACTGCTTATTATCAGTGAAATGGTTAAGGACGGCAGGTACGAGGTGGAAAACGCTGAAATGATTGCAAAAGTACACGTGAAGCTTTACTCAACCCTTGAACTCCAAGTTATGCTCGAACGTGAAGGGTTCAAGGTGAAAGTTTTCAGGAAACCCTGTTCACCTTGGAATATGTTGTTGTTGAAAAAACAAGAAAGCAAAAATATACTTTTTTAGTAAATTTTCTAAAAAATTTTTCCAAAATTGAAGTTTAAAGCAAAAAATTTATATTTTATTAATGCTTTATTGTTATTGTAGTAAAGGAGGAAGCGTAGTGAAGAAAAAATTATCTTCCTCAATTATCACTTCATTGCTAATTGTGAGCATACTTGGTATCTCTCTACAGACAATTGGATTAAACACGGTTAAGGCAGATGAAGCCGCAGCAATTTGGCGCTTTACTTATCCCTTAGATTGGTTTGAGGAAAATGGGTGGGCGGGTGAAACAGAGGAATCTTTCGATGTCTGCAATTATATTTTAGGCCGTTTTCCTATTCCTACATATGAGTGGACAGGTTTTTATGCGGAGCCTTCAAAATCAACTTTTATGAGCGTTGTTGACTATTTCAATAGCGATTTTGATTATGCTACTGTCTTTCTTTACGGGCATGGTCATAATCAAACAAAGTATGGTTCGTGGTACTCTTTTGGTGCGCCGTCATATTCAGTACCAGTGGAATACATTAGCTTCTGGGATAGCTACCAGACCTATATCGATGACTCAGAAATCTATGCCGAAACCTCTTCAGGCAACCATTATTTTGTCGTTATGTGGCCTTGTGCCTCTGGAAAAATGATCGGATATTATGATGCCGATGATCTTACATATTATCCAGCGTGGTATTATCTTGGCGCTGG
>CAYMLF010000286.1:0-2351 GCA_964391275.1 uncultured Candidatus Bathyarchaeia archaeon | reverse complement strand
GTTTTCTCTTTTTAAAAAGCAAACGCCAAACCACGCCACTATCGGACGTTTGGTTTTCATTGCTTAGAGGGGTGCACGCCTTATGTTTTGCGAAAAGTTTTTTAAAAAAATATTATCCATATTTTTGTAGGATTTTTTGTTTGCCATTGCTATGCGATTGTGCCGCTCACTTCAACGGCAATCTATCGCGGCTACACAGGCAGGCAACGGCAAATAAATTGTCCTAAAACAGAGGTGAAAAGAATGTCTGAGGAAAAAAAGAAAATGTATTATGGAGGTAAAGAGAAGAAAGCAGGCGAAATAAGACGACGAAGTGAAGGTGAAATAGCCCCCTACTCTTTTGGAGAGATTCAGCGGGAATTTGACCGCATGATGGACAGGTTCGAGCGTGAATTCGAGGATTTCTGGGAGTTACCCTCAAGATGGAGGCATAGACTGTGGAGAGGAGAATTTCCGATGCTGCCTTTCAGAGAAATGACGCTGCCGTCAGTGGACTTAGAGGATCGCGGCAAAGATTTCCACTTAACCGTTGATTTGCCTGGCTTTAAGAAAGAAGACGTTGAAATTGAGGTAAGTGATGACTCGTTAACCATTCACGCAGAGAAAACTCAAAGTGAGGAAGAGAAGAAAAAGAACTTTGTTCGCCGTGAAAGAGCCAGCCAATCCTTCTACAGGCAAATACAACTACCTGAACTATTGCGTTCAGACGATGCTAAAGCGAGCCTAAACAATGGTATCTTAGAAATTACCTTACCCAAGAAGGAGCCGAAAGAAAAGAAGAAGCTTACAATAGAAGAAGGAAAAACTGTTTGAGCACACCAAATACTTCTGAGGAGCCAAAGCATACTCAAGGGCACAGCACTGCTGTAACGCAATTGAAGAGCGGCGAGTTCATGTGTCCAGAATGCGGTAAAACCTTTGACGTTAAAGAGGCTGCAGAGAAACATCTTCACACCGTTCATCTGAAGCACTTACGTTCTATGCATAGTGAATATCACGGTGAAGATGTAGCGGGTTTACACGTAGAGTAGTTAGCTCACGCGTTATCTCGTTTTCTTTCCTTTTTTTGGTCTCCTCAGAAAATGAAAATCAAAGTTTTTTGGTGAGTAACAGGAAGTCATTTTTGTACCAGAAGTCTCTTGCCGTCAATGCTTTCTTAAAGCCCTGTTTTAGGTAGCTGGCGATTGTGTCGCGGTATTGGTAGGGTATCCACATGAAGGCAAGATGACAACCCTTTTCATTGCAGGTTTGAAGAAATCTCTGGAAAAGGCCGTGCCTTATTTTTTCCCGCTGTATTTCATCCAACTCTTTTTTGGTCTGGATGGCTGCTAGTTGACCAACGCCGCCTTGGATTGAGAAATGCATTGCGCCTACAAGTGTTTCATTGTTCTTTGCTGCGTAGAAGTATTCCTGCTTGTCAAAGTTTTCAGCTGCAAACTTTGCCATTTCAACTGGGAAGAACTCTCGAAAATCACTTATCGAGGAATGAGCAAAAAACTCCTCGACTTCTTTGGCTTCCGTGCTCGGAACTAGGTTTATTTTCAGTCCCGTGTTACTCACTCTCCAATAGTGTTTTCAAGCATCTGTTGCCTTTCCTTTGGAACCTTTCGCGCTCTGAATGGTTTTAGGTTTATGCCTATCTTGTCTTTTAGGAATTTTTCAAATTGTCTAAATACTTTGCTGTCCGTACTGTTTACAGCTAAGCATTCAAGAACCCCTGCATTTGCCTTAAGGAAGAAGTATAGTGCTGTTCTTTTGGCTAACTGTGGGTTTTTAGCGATTGCTCGCACAAGTTCCTTTTGCATGTGTTCGGAAGGTTCGGGCAGAAGCCAAGCCGTATAGGCGGCATCAGCGACGCGGTTTGCGCCTCCTTCTGTGACTAAGCATTTGGAGCGCTCAGCAATTTTCGTCAATGAGTAGATGTTTGTCGAGGGGCGTGTGCAGAACAATGCATGGTATCCGTCATCTGCCTTGATCCACTCTTCAGTTTCTGAGGTTTCCCAGCCTTTTGTTAGGCATTCTGTTTTGAAGAGCCTGAGAAGCTCAGAAAGTTCACTTAAATCATAGGATGTTGGTTTACGGGTTTTATTCAAGGATAGGCTGGACTTATTTTTCGCCGAATAAGTCATGCTGATCCTCCGCGGGTTACCGCGTTAATTTTTAGATACAAAAAAATATTTAAGCTTTACTTGTTAAATTAATTGTCAACAAGAAGACGTTAAGTTAGCGAACAGGGAGGTAATTAACATGAGCTCGTATGAAGAATCCTTAGCTGAATATGTCCTCTTATCGGTAAGGAAACCCTCAACGGCAGAATATGTGGCAGACCTTGAATGGTTCTGCCGAACTTT
>CAYMLF010000285.1:0-2356 GCA_964391275.1 uncultured Candidatus Bathyarchaeia archaeon | reverse complement strand
GAACTTGAAATAAAGCCCATAAACTGCAGCCACGATTGAAAACATTACAAGTCCAGTTACCAGTATCAACAAGTTTGCTCAGTCCTCACTGTCAACTGCTGGTTTATTGAACAGTAGAAGCTGATTTCCTTGTTAACTTCATCCACAGCTTTCAGCAATGTAGGGTTAAGTCCCTTGGATTTAGTAAAATCGATGAAAGCCGCTAGATCCTTTGGCAAGCACATTCCGCCGAAAGGTTTTCCTCCAACTACGCCGTAACTGCCTATTCTTGGGTCAAGAGCGACCGTGTTAGAGATTGTGGTTGAATCTAAGCCTAGTTTTTTGCAGATCAAAAATACTTCGTTAAAGAATGAGATTTTGGCTGCGAGAAACAGGTTAGCGGTGTATTTTATCATTTCAGCCGTATCGAGATCCGTGAAGAACTGTGGACAGGGGAAGGGCGAGTAGATTTTTCTTAAAAGGTTGCCTGATTCGTCATCATACATTCCTACGACGATTCTGCTTGGGTTAAGAAAATCTTTAAGCGGGGTTTGTTCCCTTAAGAATTCAGGGTTCATGCAAACGCCAAAATCTTTTCCTGCCTTTAGGCCTGAAAAGTCTTCCAAGCAAGGGATAAGCTTGGTTCGAGTTGTCTGCGGTGGTATAGTGCTTCTGAAAACTATAACCGTGTATTTTTTCGTTTTTGTTAGAACTTTGGCTATTGACTCTGTACATTCGTTTATGTATCTTAAGTCAATTCTTCCTTCAACCGTTGGTGTTGGAACGCAAACAAAAAGTACATCTGAGCCGGATACTGCTCCAAAAATGTTGTCGGTTGAATCGTACCCGTTGCTTTTTAAGTTAAAAATTTTTTTTCGGTCAATATCGTAAAAAATAACTTTGTTCCCGTTAAAAGCAAGCCCCATTCCTGTGGCTTGACCAACTACGCCTGAACCAATAATTGCTATCTTCAATTTTCTCCTCTCCTTTAAATCAGCAAAAGCTTTCCCTAACTATTCTCTTAAAAATCTGAAAACCATGTCTGAGTTTCAGTTTTTTGCTTCCAACGCGTTCTCGGTAAGGGATGTCGATTTCTTTTATCTGGTATTTTTGTCGTTCAATGTGATGGTTTAATTCAACTTCAATGTCAAAACCGTCTGATTTAGGAGTCCAATCTTTTAGTGCACTCCAGCGGATAACTCTCAGGCCAGTTAATGGGTCGTGTAGTTGTATTCCATTCATTACGTTGTGTGCAAAAGCTAGCATTTTATTGCCTATGTAGAACATTTTTCCTCCGCTTTTACATGGTAAATGAGAATTGAACCTGTTTCCGCAGACCATACCCACTTGGGGGTCTTGCTCTAAAATTTCAATCATTTTTGGAATGTACTCTGCGGGGTAGGTGTAGTCAGCGTCTGTCAGGACAACATAATCGATTTCATTTTGATTTAAGTATTGAATAGCATAGTTTATAGCGTCTCCTTTCCCTTTTCCTTCTTGAAAAACTACGTCTGCACCAAGACTTTTTGCTACATCCACTGTTTTATCTTGGCTTTTTCCGTCAACAACGAGATAATGCGTCTTAACTAAGCCGGTTAAGTATTGTTTAACCTCTTTTATTGTTAACCCTATGCCTTCTTCCTCATTCAATGCAGCCATCAAAACTAAAGCAGATGAGCCAACGCTTCCGTTTTTTAGAACCAAGATTTTTTGCCTCTTAACGCTTAAGTCAAAAATTGCCCGGCGCTTATCTGTCGAGAATGATTTAAAATTTGCTATGCTGAGCTTGTGTGCTGTCTCTACTGAGAAGCGCTTTAGCAGTTAGATTCTATAGAATGAAATTAATTGGTTTAAACGTATGTGACTGATGAACGCCTACAACAAACAAGCTCTATGTTGCCTGAAGAAATAGGGTAAAAGATTTTGTCTTCTTTACTTTTAATCGGAGAACCGTTTTGTATAACCCTTATAAATGGGAATGTTAATGTGAAGTACTGGAGTTTACTGCTTTGGTTATTACCGACGTATTAGGCGTTTTGTATGCACCTCATAAGGCTTTCAAAAAAATTGTTGAAAAACCTCGTTACTTGGGTGTAGTGGTTATTCTTGTGCTTTTTATTGCTGTGCAAACAGGTTACTACGCTTCATACTACTCCAAGATTAATTATGAGCAGACTTATCCAGAAACGACGTCGTTGAATACTTGGACTACGACTAACGCTACTGCTTGGGTAACAACTCAAGGCACAGTGATTAATCAAAACTATGATGATTTCATTAATCAAACTTATTCTGGAAATAGCAGTTTACAGTTTAGTCTAGATAACACTAACAGTTTATCTATGGCGCTTGAGGATTTTGGTTCCTCGGTTAACGC
>CAYMLF010000284.1:0-2357 GCA_964391275.1 uncultured Candidatus Bathyarchaeia archaeon | reverse complement strand
ACATTGCCGTCTTTAACAAACAAGTAGGTTGCCATGCCACAGTGCGGGTGAGCGGTGAACTCTATATATCGCTTGTCCTGCATGGCTCCGACAGCTTTTGAAACTGGAACAACAGTGGGCACTGGGTAGAAATCAGAGGTTTTTATGTCACCGTTTGTCTGTTCCTCAACGAGCCGCATGAAGTCAGGGATTGTTATGCGCATACTTTCCCGCTGCTGCTGCGGTAATCTACCACATAACGAAACGGGTTGAACGTTTATGCACCGTATTATGTCAAAGTTCTTGGTTGCAAACTTGATTATGTCTCCAAGTTGATGGTCATTTACGCCTTTAACAAGTGTAACCACAAGGACAATACTGTGTATACCCGCTTGGCGGATGTTTTCGATAGCCTTCATTTTTATATCTAACAGGTCCACGCCGCGGATGAATTTGTAAACATCTGGTGTTAAGCCGTCAAATTGTAAATAGACGGTGCTCAAACCGGCTTCTTTAAGCTGTTTTGCGTAATCAACGCTTTGGGCGAGTCTAAGCCCGTTCGTGTTAACCTCTACATGGCGGAATCCAAGCTCTTTCGCTTTTCGAATAAAGTCAGGGAGGTCCTTGCGGATTGTTGGTTCTCCACCAGAAAACTGTAAAGCTGTGGCTGGCACGGGCTTGTTAGCTCGAAGGTTCTCAAGCATACCATAAACTTGCTCTTTTGTTGGCTCGTAAACATAGCCTGCAGCTGCAGCGTTGGCAAAGCAGACTGGGCAGGTTAAGTTGCATCTGTTGGTGATGTCAATAATTGCAAGTGAAGTGTGAGATTTATGTTCTGGGCATATTCCGCAGTCAAGGGGGCAACCGCTGTTTTTCTCGGTTCTAGGGTTTTCCATGCCGTCGCCGTCATAGCGGAAATTTTCTGCGCGAACGTATTGGTCGTAATCTGACCAGTAAAGCTCACTAAAAGCCCCATGTTCAGGGCATTGTTTTTTAATGAAGACTTTTCCGTCTTCTTCATAAATGGTTGCATCAAGCACTTTTAGACATTCGGGACAGATGCTTTTTGTATTTTTAATTTCTTTCATACAACTTGTGCCTTCTAGCGTGTAAGCGTTTTAGTCGAAGTGCTTAAGAACAAAAGTGACAATAATAAGGTTTCCAAACCTTTCCTAAGGTGATTGAGGGGAAACAGATGTCAATTAATGAAAACACTCGGGCAGCATTGCATGAAATGGGCTTAGCCGCCTACGAAATCGACGCTTACATAGCGTTACTGGAGGGTGGAGAAATGACTGCTATGGAAATCAGTGAAAAAGCTAAAGTGCCCTACAGCAAAATCTACGAAGTTCTCAATTCGCTGAAAGAGAAAGGCTGGATTAAAAGCGGAGAAAGCCGTCCCACCAAGTATTTTCCTGTTCCACCGTTGGAAGCGACCCGTTTTACAAAGCTGCGCCTGGAAGATAAGTATGTGATGTGGGAAAACACGATTGCTGAAAATCTTCAACCCCTATATGAGGGGCAGGAAATTGTTGAACGCCCTGACATGCTGATTTTGCGTGGGCAGCAAGCTGTCTTATCCAAGCTTGATGAAATGTTAAAATTAGCAAGCAAAGAAATCGTGGTTGCAGCGCCCCAGTTTGCTAAACCCATAATTGCCTTAGCCGATCCACTGTTTAATAGCATAAAGAGGAACGTTTCGGTTCAGTTGATGGCGGCGGGCAACAAAGACGACTGGGGTTTTCTTAAGAAATACACGGGTATAAGCGAGGTGCGGCTTCGTGACCACATGTTTGGCGGCGGCATCATCGCAGACGGCAAAGAAGCCATGCTTTTTTTGGGTGAAGACAAACCAAGCCTCGTCATTTGGAGCAATCATATCGGCTTGGTTGGGTTTGCCCGTGAATATTTTGAGTTCCTTTGGAATTCCTCTTCACCAATGGTTTAAAATTGTTAGTCAAGAAAACTTGACTAAGGTCACTTAGGCTCTTAGTCAAGAAACGTTGACTAATACTTTTTTATATCAAAAATAACTGCTTTTCCCGTGAGGAAGCCGTTTGAACGTTGCCAAAAAGTCAAGTAAACGCATAAAAGCCCTGCTCATCTTAGCAATCTTGCTAGCAAGCACAGGAATCTTGGGCGCCTATGCAGCTGCTCAAACGCAAACTGTACCTATTGAGGTTAAAGAGCCTCTTGAAGTTCTGTCGTTTGATTCAAACCTTAGTCTTTATCCAGGCGAAACTCGACAGTTTAACGTTGCAGTTGAGAATCATGCATCCGTAAACTATACTGCCGCCTTGATTTTTGGTTTAAACGATACAGCGTACCAGCAAAATTACGTTAATTTCAGCGGTACAATCTATACGGTTCACCCTGGA
>CAYMLF010000283.1:0-2395 GCA_964391275.1 uncultured Candidatus Bathyarchaeia archaeon | reverse complement strand
CCCCGACACTTGTTGAGACTATATATAAGGGGGGTTAGAGAAAAAATCACAGCTATCCCTTCAGCTAGTCCCAAAAGACTAAAAAATTAAAAAAGCCCAAAATTCCATCCCCAACCTTCTGCAAAACAGCCCAAATTCAAACTGCTTGTGACGCATTGCACAACCAGCATGCAAACCGCCACGCCAGCCAACTACAAATCGGACGGTACAGCGCAAAGCTTTGATTGTGGTTGTGCTAAGACTTTTTCCGCACAACTTCTAAAGCAAACAACAAATAACGAATAATACAAAGCTTAAAACGAGAAACTAAAAAATAAAGAGGTTTGGCTTATGAGAGCCACTTTAAGGGTATATCTTGGAAGGTCCCATCAGGCAACGTACGCCTAATAGTAATCGGCAAGATTGCAGCATCCATCTCTTTCAATGCAATATCAATCGGGTTAGAAACGCTCTCTTCATCCGCATCCACAAGAATAGGAGCACCCATGCTAATCTGCAACGCGCGTGCACCAACAATCCTTGCCTTCTCAAACCGAGTAACCTTCGGAGGACCAACATTCACTTTGTTTTCAGACAGTTTAATACTCTCCAGCACCTGGATATCCGCCCATTCCGCCCATACCACCCATTCCGCCGGGCATTCCTCCTCCTGGTGGCATTGGAGGCGCTTTGCTTTTGCCTGAGGCGATAACATCATCGATTTTCAAAATCAAGGAGGCTGCTTCGTATGCCGATTTAATGATTTGCTTTTTGACTGCAACGGGTTCAAAAACGCCTGCTTTAGTCATGTCTTGAACTTTGCCTGACAAAACTTCTATGCCAGCCCATGTTTCCCCTTTTTCATGTCTAGACCTCAACTCGGACAGGATATCGATGGGGTCTAAACCTGCATTTTCTGATAATGTTACTGCAATAGACTCTAACGCTTCAGCGAAAACTCTAACGGCAAGCTGTTCTCTGCCAGGAAGAGTCTCAGCGTACTTTTTGAGCGCATTAGACATCTCAAGCTCAGGAGCACTTCCACCGGCAACAACCCGCGGCTCTTGAACAAGATCTCGGGTAACACAGAGTGCATCATGAATTGAACGCTCAGCTTCATTGTTTAAACGTTCAGTTCCACCCCTAATGAGGATAGTTACCGCCTTGGGATTCTTGCACCCCTCAATAAACGTCATTTTATCATCGCCGATTCTGCGTTCCTCAATCAAAGCTGCAAAACCCAAGTCAGCAGAAGAAATCTCATCTATGCTTGATGCAATTTTTCCGCCTGTGGCACGCGCAAGCTTTTCCATGTCAGATTTTTTGGCTCTGCGAATAGCAATTATGCCTTTTCTGGCAAGGAAATGTTGAGCCATATCGTCGATTCCTTTTTGGCAGATAATCACGTTTGCGCCTGTAGTTATGACTTTTTCAACCATATCCTTTAGCATGGCTTCTTCCTGCTTCAGGAAAGCTGCGATTTGCGCTGGGTTTTCAATGTTGATTTTAGCGTCAAACTCTGGCTTCTCATTCTCTAAAGAAGCGTCAAGCAGGGCAATTTTCGCTTTCTCCACACGCTTGGGCATACCAGAGTGAACGATTTCTTTGTCCAAAACGATGCCTTTAACAAGAGTTGTATCGCCGAGAGATTCCCCGGTTTTCTTTTCAACCTTCACGTCATCAACATCTGCCCTAAAAGTGCCATCTTCCTGTTTGTCTGCAACTGATAACATGGCTTTAACAACCAAATCCGCTAAGTATTCCTTGTATTCCGCTACAAGTTTACTTGCCATAGACGTGACAGCTGCCTTCTTTAAGTAATCCTTGGATTTGAGGTCGACTGGCATGGCAATTTTGTCGAGTGTTTCAAGGGCTTTTTCAGATGCTATCTTGTACCCATCAATAATAATGGTTGGATGAATATTCTTGTCAATTAGCTCTTCAGCGCGTCCCAGCAGGTCGCCTGCAATCACAACCGCCGAAGTTGTCCCGTCGCCAGCCTCGTTGTCTTGAGTTTTGGCAACTTCAACAAGCATTTTTGCTGCTGGATGTTGAACATCCATTTCATCTAAAATTGTTCTTCCATCACTGGTTACGGTTACATCTCCAAAGTTGTCAACAAGCATCTTGTCCATGCCCTTTGGACCTAAAGCGCTCCTTACGCTTTCTGCGACAACTTTGGCTGCAGTTATATTGTTATGTTGGGCATCTCTTCCACGCGAGCGGTTTGACCCTTCTCTTAATACTAGAACTGGTACCCCGCCAGCTTGTGTAGGTAATGATGACAAATCAGGTTGAACCTCCTTAATGCGAACAACAACAAAACACCCTTAACCATATAAATTTTTCTAGAAATAAATTGCTTGAGAGAAGCTACGCTACCATCTTTTTATGGTTTTTATTCTTAATTTAGGTT
>CAYMLF010000282.1:0-2416 GCA_964391275.1 uncultured Candidatus Bathyarchaeia archaeon | reverse complement strand
GAAGTTGACGTTTACGCGCTTGAAGTAGTTCCAGGCACAATTCTTGACCGCCAAATTAAAGAAGGCACAATGCCTCCACCTGGCGATGTTGAGTACGAGACACAAATGTACCTTACAGCATACAAGATGCTAACTGACGCAGGCTACAAAGCCGTTGGTCACGACCGTTTCTCGCGTGAACCTTGGCACTTCAAAGAATCCTGCTTAAACGGCTGGCCTTTCGCTGCCCAATTAACCACGGGTGCAGGCTGCTTCATGGGCTATTTTGAACGGTTCTCTTACTCAAACATTGAAGACATTAACGAGTACATGGCGGCTGTAAACTCTGGAAGACTGCCCATTAACAGGATTGACGAGTCAACTCCTGAAGATATGATGCGTAAAGTAATGACACGCCTCTACCTGCGCTTGCCAGTGAACAAAGTCGAGTTTAAAGAGAAATTTGGCAAAACCCCAGAAGACGTCTTTGGTCCACAGCTAAAACGCTTAGTCGAGAAAGGCTTGCTGACGATTGATGACAAAGAAATTAAAATCACAAAGCTGGGCGACATCTGGAAAGGTAACATTGCATGGGAATTTTCAGATAATCCACGAGCTAAGAACATGCTCAAATAACCGTCATTTTAGTTTTTTCTTTTTCCTTTTTAACTACTTCAAGTTAAGCATTGAAAAATTGTTTTTTAAATAAAAGAAAAGATGTGGGGTTGATTTTTTTACTGACGCAACATTGCTTTGGAACGCAGCACGGCACCCTTAAGGTCAATTCTTGAGGGGCAAACGAAACTGCAGTGTCCACAGCCTGTACAGAAGTCAGCATTCAGCTTAACCAGCGCGTTAACGTCTTCCTTGTCAAATGCCTGCTTAATCAGTATCGGGCTAAGTCCATGGCAGCATACACGCATACATGCACCGCATCTCATACATTGGTAAGTTGTGGTCTTTGTGAATGATTTGGCTTTTGGCAGTTTAGGCTCTTTAGTTTCCGTGGTTGGCTTACGTTTACCGATTTTATCAAGCAATGGACAGGTTAAGTTCATGATTACCAATGCAAGTATTGAACCGCCGAAGAAGCCTGTCATGTAAGTCACGATTAGCACTGAAAGTACACCTAATCCGACACCGAAAATTAGTTGTCCAGTGTAAGTTAACGGCGTAGTCGCTGGGTCTGTGGCCATGAAGAACGCTAAGAAGATGGAACTTCCAATGAAAACGTGGAAGATCAATCTTATTGTCGGGTCTGTGTCAGCGTAAACCATGCTTAAAGCAAGCGCGGTTACAGCAACTGTAACTAAGTACGCGGCAGTGATTCTCCATTTAATGTATCTTCGGCAAATCGCAAATAACGCTAAGCCCACGATAATGACGGCAATTGAGGAAACTCCTCCTGCCCAACCGTGATACTTCATCAGCGTCATTGTAGATAGGACTTCTTCCTGAGTCACAACATTTACTTGACCCGTTGTCAAGTCGTATGCGCCATAGTCATTGCCAAAGCATTGTAGCAAGGCAGGCCCGAAAGGCGGAGCCATTTCAGAACTAACGGTGTTAAGACCTAGTGAAACTGTCATTGGCGGGAACATTTCTGTATGCTCTGCAGGCACCAAAGCTATGAGAACCAAGAAGACTAAAACCAGCAGCTTAGCGGCTGCGGCTGGGTTAACAAGCTTTCGTCCGCCGATTCCCCCGACTTTCTTGAAAAGAACCATACCGACCAAGGCAATCAAAGCGGGGTAAGCATACATACCTATTCCTTGCATTGTTACGTTGAGTGGATAAGTAGCGCCGAAACCCATTGCGGGCAATCCAAGAGTGTACGAGTTAGTCACGATAAGTGCAAAGACGGCTGCAGACATTATGTTAAGTGGGCTGTCAGCGGTTACTTTTGCAAGCAACACGTCAACGCCTACTGAGACACCGACTGTAATTAAAGCGATTAAAACTACGGGGTAACCGAACGGTATTACAGCAATTCCTGTTAAAACTGCAAGTGCAATCAGGGTGTAGAGCATTAATTTGTCTTTTGTCATCGCTGAGTATTCTTTTGGTTTAGACATCTTACAAACTCCTTGATTAAGAATCTGAATTGAAATGTTTGGACGTTAGTTTATAAGACTTTCTAGACACCTGACTTAGCTTTAAATAGTAAATCAGAGAAATCGACGTTAACAAGCAATTTTTTTTACAGCCAATTTGGTTGGTGAACACGTCTACAAGTTAATCTCAACCGTTAACAAGTCAAAAATCGCCCGCTTTTGCTATCACTTGTCTGCGAGAGGAAAATTAGCTTTTAAACGTAAGTCTTATATTACAAAGAACAATTTATTCATGCGTGTGACCTTTGATGGCTCAAAATCGACCACCATTATACATGGTGACCTGGCGGTGCACGAGAAGATGTGTTGGCAACTGTGTTTAC
>CAYMLF010000281.1:0-2460 GCA_964391275.1 uncultured Candidatus Bathyarchaeia archaeon | reverse complement strand
GCTGCTTTCAGCACGGCTTGGCGGTAACGTTTAAGCTGCGCCTGAACCAAACGCAACGAGGCGATGCCAGCATCCAAGTAAGAAAACAACACCTCAACCTTGTTAATAATACGGCGTTGCTCGTTTAATGGTGGGAGGGGAATTTCTAAATTCCTCAACTGATTACCTGAAATAGCACTAAAGGTAGTTCCTGTTCCTTTTGCAGCAATTTCCTTTTCATAACGGCGTAAAAGATGAAGAATATAGTAAGAGTCAATACCGCATAAACCTCTTATTGAAGCTAAACCCCTACCTATGCATGATTTTTCATTGCTCAAGTTTGTTGGACCAACTGGTGCTCTAACAGAGATTAGTACATCCCCTTTTTGAGCAATTTTCTTTGGTTTATTGCACCATTTCTTAGGAGTAGGATAAGTTTTACCAAACTCAGTTTTCCCTTGATAAAATGGCAAACCTTTTCCATTTTCATTATAATCTGAAGAAGGTGGTGATTGACCAAGTGTTATTTCCGCAATATCCCCCAACTTTGTCCATGCCCAACAATCAGGCAATGCATGCTCTTTATGTTCAGTCACTTTGTTAGCACCGTGTTTAGTTCTTCTAGTATGTTGTTTAGTTGTTGTCCGAAGAGTTGGTAGGCTTTTACTGCTCCGCCTTTCTGGTTAAAGGGTGATAATTCGAAGGCGTCTAGGTTGATGTTTAGGCTGGTGGTTATGTGTTGTTTTATCATGTTTAGCCATTCTTTCTGCTCGGCGCTGTAGTGGGTGCCGTTAGCTTCTTGTTTGTTTAGCCAGTCTTTAAAGTTGCGGTCCACTTCCTCGGGGAACGGCTCCAAAACCTTTGCGTACCCGATGGCAAAGCGGACAAGGGAAACGATGTTGGTGAGCAGTTTTTGTGGTCCTGCGCCTTTAACTTTGGATTTTTCCAGCTGCTCATACGCCAGCCAAAGAAGCTCAGGCGTCAGATTATACGGCGGCTTCTCTATGGCTTCCGCAAGCTGCTTAACCTGCTCAAAAGTTAGCTGCCGCAGATTGTAGGGTTTGCTATAGAGGATTTGGAGCGCGGTGAGTTCGTCTTTGTTTTGGTCGATGAAGTCTTGGAAGCTTTTGATTTGAGCGTTTGCAAGTTGGGCTTTGGCTTGGATGTCGGATCCAGCGTAGATTAAGGTGTCTTTGCTGACGTTATCAATGGTCTGCTCATTGCGTTTTTTTACTTCTATGATTTTGTTTCGAAACTTGGGGTCATCAAAGAGCATGCAGGCTTGTTGAGCCATTTCTTTAGCCGCTTGCTTGATTTGTTCAGATGTGGGTTCTTCGGTTTGGTAAAGTTGTTTGGCTTTTTCTATGTGCTTGTCGGGGTTAATGGCTTCTAATACTTGGTTAATTACCTGCGGTAGTGTTTGGCCGGGGAGGGTGGCTTCGATTTCCGCTCTCTGGGTTGAGTCGATTTCTTTGTTAAAGCGTGCAAGCCTGCCCGCCAAAGAAGACAAAGTGTCCACGTCATGTACTCCTTGGGCAACGCTATTTAGCAGCTTACCAAATGAAACCGAGGGTTTACGTTCAAGAGGCCGGGAATCTGTCTTATCGCTCTCGCATACGCCCACCGCATCGACTATCATGAAGTGGGTTTTGTGCTTAGCATCTGAAGATACGCCGATTAGGTCTGTGTCGGCTATAGTTCGCGTTCCACGACCTTTCATCTGTTCAAAGTAAACGTTTGAGTGGACATCTCGCATAAAGATGAGACATTCCAGCGAACGGATGTCTGTGCCTGTGCTTATCATATCTACAGTGACAGCAATTCTTGGGTCATAGGAGTTGGAGAAGCTTTTGATTAAGCTGTCAGGGTTTTCTTGTGTGCGGTAGGTGATTTTTTTACAGAAGTCGTTGCCCTTACCAAACTCTTCTCGCACGATTTCCACGATATCTTCGGCATGACTATCATCCTTCGCGAATATCATAGTCTTAGGGACGTTGGTTCTTCCGGGGAATATGTCGGTAAACAGCCTGTCCCTAAAGGTCTTAATCACCAATCTGATCTGGTCTTTAGCAACAACGCTTCTATCCAATTCGTTAGCTTGGTACTCAAGGGGATTGTCAAGTTGCTCCCAACGCACCTTCCGGGTCAACCTATCCCGACGGTCAACGTAGTATCCAGCTTCTACCTTGCTGCCACCCTGCGTAATCTTCGTTTGGATCTGGTAAACCTCATAAGGCACGTTAACGCCGTCGGCTACCGCTCGATCGTGACCGTACTCCATGACAAGGTTCTGATTAAAGAAGCCCAGCGTCTGCTTAGAAGGCGTAGCTGTTAAACCTATAATGAACGCATCAAAGTACTCCAGCACTTGACGCCACAGATTATAGATTGAGCGGTGACATTCATCAACGATTATAAAATCAAACTTTTCAATAGGAACAGACGGCAAATATTCAACATCTACCGGTGGTAGATTATCCG
>CAYMLF010000280.1:0-2460 GCA_964391275.1 uncultured Candidatus Bathyarchaeia archaeon | reverse complement strand
CACACCTAACAATGCCTTCAATCACTTTAGGCAAAACAACCTCCAACTTTTCAACCACATGATAATCCCGAACAATGTTTATCGATGCATGAGGAGCAACCAACGCTATGCGGTTAACCTCTTCAGCGTTTAAAGCTCTACCCTCAACCTTAACGATGTCCTTAACGCCGAACCGTTTACTTGGGACATTAATAGCAATAGTCATAACACGTTTTTCTTTTCCCGTTATACCCAATATCTTAACTACATCTAACGCGTATCCACCACTGATGTGGTCAATGACGGTTCCATCCTTGATTTTTGTAACCCTGAGATCTCTATGACTCATAGCGGCAACCTTAACGAAAGCTAATGCACAATAAGCAAATAAGGTTTACACAAAAAAGCGACAAAGAAAAAATTAGTGGGTTAATTGGTTGCCAAACTGCTGCCGCAAATCAATAACGGTTGTGCCGGCAAACTTGTCAAAGTATCGTTGGAACATGCAGTTCTTTATGCGCCATCCAACCAGCAGGTCAAAGGGCAACAGAGGCAATACTTTTCCAAAGTTTCTTACGGCTGCATGATCGTAAGACATTTTCTTGCCGTCGGTTCGGACAACTTTAAGGCCGATTACACGTTTTCCTAAGCTTTGACCATTGAAGCCTTCAAGTAAAGTCGAGTATAACCACAGCAATCCTATAGTAATAAAAAGTATAGAGCTAATCAAAGGTCCGATGCCAGAAGGCTCATACGAAAATACCTCGGGAACAAAAATGACCGCCAGTGTGATCGCTAAAATCAATGAGAAATCAATCAGGAAAGCTGAAAGCCGTTTTTTGAAAGAAGCAATCGGAAGCTGTGATTCTTTGCGTTCCACATCTGCTACTTCAGCCCAACTCTCGACGTCGTGGATTACTCTTACCGCGCTTTCTCCAGCTCTGCTTAGTCGGTATTTGCCAGTTGGTGTTTGCTCTATGAATGGTGCTAGTGTACGCAGGTGAAAACTGAGTTTACCCGTGTCAACCTTTAGCAGGTTAAGTAAATCAGTGAATGATGACTCTCCTTTCTCGCTTAAATCCAGAAGGATTTCTCTACGTAAAGGATGAGATAGTACTGATAGTATTTTCGAAACGTTTCCTTGATCTACTGCCATATGTTAAAACCTAACTTCTTTAACTAACTAAATCGTTGCTGAATAGGGCTGTAAGGTTTTGGCATACAGAGTGCATTCAACTTTCTCCCATATAAGTGCACCTAAAAAAACACTTTAATTTCCCTAGAAAAATAACTTAATAGTGGCAAGCAACTTAGCATATAGTGTATGTCAAGTGCCGACCAAGCTGTACAAGTCATTCGTCAACTAGAAAGCGAAGACTTTAGAATATTAAACATTATTGAGGCGGCAATGAGCAAACGCGAGTATGTTCCAAAGGAACTGATACAAAAGTTTGCTAAAGTTCCAATGGATCGAGTTGAATATGTCCTTGGCAAACTTAACAAGCTTGGTTTAACCCATCAAATCAGAGGCGCATACAGCGGTCACACCATAAATTACGTTGGCTATGACTGCCTAGCAATAAACGCGCTTGTAAAAGCAGGCGTAATCTCATCTTTTGGGCAAACCATAGGTGTTGGAAAAGAAGCAGACGTCTACAACGCTTTAACTCCTGAGGGCAGAACAATAGCCATAAAATTTCACCGTTTAGGGAGAATAAGCTTTAGGCAAACCCGCCGCAAAAGAGGTTATATTCGGGAGCATTCAACTTGGCTTTTTCAGTCGCATTTAGCTGCAGAGAAAGAGTTTCAAGCATTACAGTTAGTTTACGCAAAAGGAGTTGCCGTTCCAGAACCGATTAGTCATAACAGGCACGTAATAGCAATGGGAATAATTGAAGGCGGGGAATTGTCGAAGTGGCGAAAAATAACCAATCCAAAACGTGTCTTAAAAGAGATTATGCGTAATGTAAGAAGAGCTTACCTTAAAGCGCATGTTATTCACGGAGACTTAAGCGACTACAATATTATCCTTAAGCCTGACATGCACATTTTGATTATTGATTGGCCACAATACGTTATGGCAGACCACCCAAACGCTCAGGAACTGCTAACGCGTGACATCCAAAATGTTTTAACATTTTTTAATCGCAGGTTTAACGTGAAAGTCGAAACTAACTTGGCCTGCGACTATGTGACTGGTAAATCTAGAAGCTTACTTGTTTAATGTTTGTTTGCGTCTAAAACAATGTAGAGGATGTTGTTCCCACGCAATAGCACGTTGCCATAGTTGGTGAGAGCTTGCTCATCCTTATATTCTGTTGCTCCTTCCAAGAGAATGTTCATGTGACCGTCACACTTTATCATTTTTCCCTTGTATTCACATCCGTTTTTGAGAACAACTTCGATGTTTCCATGCAATTGTTTAATCAGCACATTCAACGGTTTTTTACTTGGTTCCATCATAGTACCGTGTTCCTTGAA
>CAYMLF010000279.1:0-2460 GCA_964391275.1 uncultured Candidatus Bathyarchaeia archaeon | reverse complement strand
CGCTCAGATATTGGCGCATAGACTTTGACGTATTTGTCGCTGTTTTCGCCTAGTAGATTAGCTACTGCATCAGAGTTTCCTTTTAGGTACCGTTCGAGAACTGCCCGCCAATGCCTGTTGCTGTAGAACGTGATTTTTTCCAGTTCTGGGATGCCTAAGCGTATAGCCGCTCTTTCTCTGGCTCGTCTAAAGTTCTCTCCTGCGCTATCTGTGTCTTTGTAGGTGAAGATGCGGTTTAGGTTTCTCTGGGTTCGGTTTCTGCAAGTCGCAATATTAAGTTGGCGATTTTTTAGTTCTGCCAGCATATCGATGACTTTAGCGAAACGTCCTTTCAGTTGGATGGTTCTTGTTCGCCCATGTTTAGCAGGCTTGTTGATAGCGATGGTTTTTCTGGCAAAGTCGATGTCTTTCCACTCCATCCTTAGCGCTTCGATTGGTCTGGCAGCGGTTGCCATCAGCACAAAGCAAAAGACTTGCATCTGGAAGCTAAGTGTAGCATAGAGCATTTCCATGTGTTCAGTCAGTGGAAGGCTGTATTCAGGCGTTTTGTATTCAAACTGCGGTATCTTGACGTCTTCCATGTGTAGGTATTTTTTGACGAAGCTTGTGTAGGCTTTGCAATAGCTGTTTTTGTTGCAGTTAGTCCAATTGCTCATTTCTGGGTCAAAGGCTAGTTTGCGTTTGAAATCGTCGGGGCTGAAGAGGTCAACTTTGAATTTGTGGGCTAGCGCTTTTAGTCTGAAAACGTATTTGCTGAGGGTTAAGTCGCCTACTAAGTGCTCTTTTTTGATGTACTGTTGATAGTCTGCAATCACCAGGTCTATGTCAGCTTTAACTACGTGCTCAGTTTCAGGTTCCTTTGTTGCTTCTCTCCGCGAAACGCTAATTTCTTCTTTTTGCGTTTCGGTCAAGTTTTTCGACACGATCCCTTCTGTTTTTATGTCGCCTACTTGAACACTGCCAATATTATTGCCCACAACATTTAAACTATCGGTCGAAACTCGCGCTAAATAGCCATTTGCAACATCTTTAGCCCTCTTTAAATCCTCAGAAGATGAAAAGCGACGGCCACACTCACGGCAGAGATAACGCTGGATTTTTACGTCAAAATCGCTGGTTGCAAACCCATTTTTGAATACTTTAACACTGCCACAGTCTGGACAGATTAGGGGAATTTGGGAGCTATCGTCGGCGGCTATTACAGTAACCGACTTGCCATTGCCGTTTAAGAAGGGACCGACTTTAGTATCAGAAGCAAGACCAGCATTTCCCTTCCCACTAACCGAGCTGGTGCCAAAGTCTTCTTCAGAGGGCGACTTACCACTGTTTGAACAGGCCTTGCCAAATATGCCATTAGAAGCGTTTGTCTGCTTGGTAAGTCCAGCCATTTCTCTTTTCTTTCCTTCTTATTTCTGAATAACTGAGTCCCCTTCAGTAGTTTTAGTGAAGAGTTGTTGGAGCGCTTGATGTTCCTGCAAAAAAGTTGTCAATGCTTTTTCGGTGAAGCCTGGTATCTTTGGAAAAGCTCCTAAGCCTCTGTCAAAGACAAGATATAGGGAGTCGATGCCTTCTTTTGTCAGGGATTCAGCGTATTCTTTGGGGAGAGTCAGTGTGTATTGTGTTGAGCCGTCGCGTTTCCGCATTGTGATTATTTTGTGTTCGACGATTTTGGGTATGCTCATTTGGTTCATCTCAGCGGTTGACTGGGATAATATTGTTCGATAATTATTTAAGCAATGTTCTCACTACATCCCAATAGGTTACTGAGATATGGCAAGTGAAGAAACTGACAAAACCCCGAAAACAATGATTATCCTATCTCTATTAGCCGAGCAAGGCCCCAAAACAGAGTACGATTTATACAAGCAACTCCCAAAACTAAGCCATGGAACAATCCACTTTTGCCTAAACAAACTAGTCGAAGATGGCGCCATAACCTACACGCAAAGTAAGCATAAAAACAAGCAAATAAAGAAAGAATACCATCTAACCTTCATAGGAACAGTCACACATGTTGCCAGTTCCATCTATTGGCAAACCTTGGAGTTAACGGATAGTCAGATAGAGGAACGCTGGGCAAATTTTGATGATGTCGAGCGAGAGGAGATTATAGAGTTTTTAACCAGACAGGGAAAACTGCTCAAGTATGCGGTTTTTGAAGAAAGCCAATGGCTAGCAGAGCATTATCCTCAGATTGCCCGAGCATTCGCAATTATTTCTTACGTTATTTGCGAACACCCACCCGAGCCATACAAGAATCTGCTTCTATCAATGGCAGCAGGAAAAAAGCATTACCTACTTTTTGATTGGAAAGAGCTAAAACAGAAAATGCCCAGTCATCAGGAATTGATTGAGCTACTGCAAGAGGCCTATAGACGAGAATTTACTCGCCTCTTCTTTGAATCAATAGTTGCTATGAAGCATAATGGCAAAGTAACCACTAATCTTAAGCTACGGCAA
>CAYMLF010000278.1:0-2462 GCA_964391275.1 uncultured Candidatus Bathyarchaeia archaeon | reverse complement strand
TATCCCCCTATAAAAAGCACTGGAATTCACCTGCATTACGTTTTTCAGTTAGTATTTAGTTATGGTTTGGTTAATTTATGTTGGTTTTTTTATTTGAAAAACGCTTTATTCCTTTTTTTTGATTATAGTTTGGTTAACTTTAAGAAGGGATACAATCTAATTATCTGTGCAGTGAAATCTGTAATGAAGGCAGTATTATTCGACTTGGATGATACCCTGTTTGACCACAAATTCAGCCGATTACAGGCACTAGAAGCGCTGCAACAACGTTTCTCACGCCTCAAAGATATCCCCCTCAAAGAACTTGAAGAAGAACACCAACGCCTCCTAGACGCTGACTACAGCAACGTTCTAGACCGTAAAATATCCATTGAAGAAGGAATAAACCAGAGAGTAAAAAAACTCCTCGCCATGTACGGTGTAACACTCAGCTCCCAAGAAGCAAAAAATGCTGCTGACCTCTACAACCAAGAATACCAAAAAAACCGTCAAGCAGTACCAGGCACCCGAGAACTTTTAGTTACCCTGATGAATTACGCAAAACTTGGCGTTGTAACAAACGGTTTAGTTGAACCCCAAATGGAAAAACTACATGTATGCAAAATAGACAAACTTGTGGACTACGTGATTATCTCTGAAACCGTCGGCTACCAAAAACCCAGCAAGGGACTCTTTGAAGCAGCACTTGAAAAAGTCAACACCAAACCCTCCGACGCCGTCTTTGTAGGTGACTCTTGGGAATGCGATATCTTGCCAGCAGTCGCCGTTGGCATGAAAGCCGTCTGGCTAAACCGCTATGGAAAAGAAAACCCCAACCCAAAAATAGCCTGCGAAATAAACTCTTTTAAAGACGTTGAGAAGGACCTTTTCCTTCCCTAAACCCTCAAACTACCTATATTTTATTTTAAACCCCAAAATGGTCACGGCTTGAAAGAACGCTATCGTGTTTGACCCAATAAGGGGCCAATCATGCACAAATACCCCATAGAGGAACCATAAAAGTTGACCGCCGCAAATCAGCGAAAACATCCCTGTGGAGATGTCTTTGGTTGATTTAGTGCGTTTAACCCTGATAAGCTGTGGCATAAGCGAAACAGTCGAAAAAACCGCTGCTATTAAACCAATAATTGCTATGTACTCCATTTTGAATCAGACCCTTCGCCTTTGCCACCATCATATATTTAGGTTTAGTTACAGAACACAGCTTAATCTGGAAAATGCAAAAACCCACCAGTATCATAAACGATTGATGTAGCTTTTTGAAAAGGAAGGTTTAAATAAATACTGCCTCATTTCGTATATGCTTCAAGTTAAAACGGAAGAAAAATTTAATGTCATCACAGGAATTTCGATACATAGTGCGTATCTTGGGTAGCGATTCACCAGGCACCCTTAAAACTTCTTACGCCCTAAAACAAATTAAGGGCATAAACATGAGCCTGTCAAACGCTGTTCTGAAAAAAGCAGGCGTCAACCCTGACCTGCGAGTGGGTTTCATAACAGATTCAGACATCGCCAAAATAGAGGATATCATCCGAGACCCAGCAAAACATGGCATACCAAGCTGGCTCTTTAACAGGCGAAAAGACCTGGAATCAGGCAAAGATTTCCACATATTAACTTCAGACTTAATTTTCAAAACAAAAACTGACATTGACCAAGCCAAAGAAATTCGTTCTTGGCGTGGGTACCGTCATGCTTACAGCCTAAAGGTTCGTGGTCAAAGAACCAAAACCACTGGACGAGCAGGCAAAGCTTTGGGAGTAAAAAAGAAGACTCTCATGCAAAAGCCAGGCGGAGCACCTGAAGGAGGCAAATAATCATGGGAGATCCAAAGAAACAGCGTAAAAAGTTCGAAACTCCACGTTTCCAATGGCGCAAAGACATTCTTCAAGAAGAACTCAAACTTTTAGGTCAATACGGCTTAAGAAACAAGCATGAGCTATGGCGCCACAAAACCCTGCTTTCTAAAAGCAGAGGCATCGCCCGTTCATTAATCGGCAAAGAAGCAGATGAGCGTGGAAGAATGGAAACTGAACTGCTAGCACGCCTAAAGAAACTTGGCATTTTACAGGATACGGCAGTTCTAGACAACGTTTTAGACTTAGCCATCGAGGACATACTTGAACGCAGGCTTCAAACTATTGTCTTCCGAAAAGGTTTAACACGTACAATCTTCCAGTCGCGTCAACTAATCACTCACGGTCACATAACCATAAACAACCGTAGAGTAACAATCCCCGGTTACATAGTGCCAAAAGAGGAAGAAGCACAAATCAACTATGCAGCAGAAAGTGCAGTTGCAAACCCCGCCCACCAATTACGCGTGGGCTTAACAGTTGTCGCTAAACAACCAGAAATCAGGCAACAAGGCAGAGGCAGACGCGGCGGACGAGGAGGCGGCAGGTTCTGAGCACCAGCAAACGAAACGAGAAATGGGGTGTAGTCCACATCTTCAGCTC
>CAYMLF010000277.1:0-2465 GCA_964391275.1 uncultured Candidatus Bathyarchaeia archaeon | reverse complement strand
TTGTTAGCGTTGCGTAGATGAGCGACTATGTTGCCGATTAAGTGTTCACGGTCAATGTCAGTCATTACTTTGCGGTAGAGGTCGCCGGGCTGAACAAAATCGTCGTTGGGATGCGTGTATGGGTGTCTTGCCACATTTCCTGAAACGGCAAATGCTGGCTCAGAGGCTTTGATGTCAGGTTCTGGTCCGCCAAAACTGTTGGGATAATAGTTTGGGCCATCACCAAAGTTTCCGTCAACTCGCATGTATCCATCTCTTTGATAGTTTTGCACTTTAACGCCTTTAGGCTGATTAACAGGTAGCAGTAGAAAGTTTGGTCCTAAACGATATCTGTGAGCATCGTGGTAAGCAAAAAGTCTCCCCTGAAGCATCTTGTCCGGCGAGGCTGCAATCCCTGGAACGAAATCTGCAGGTGAAAACGCTGCCTGTTCAACTTCAGCAAAATAGCTTGCTGGGTTGCGGTTTAGCACCATCTTGCCAATGTCGATTGGCGGGTAGTCACCGTGGGGCCAAACCTTGGTTACGTCGAACACGTTGAAACGGTAGGTTTCTGCATCTTTGGCAGGCATGATTTGCACTTGAAGCGTCCATGATGGGTAATCGCCGTTTTTGATGGCACTGTGAAGGTCGCGAGAGGCATTGTCTGGGTCTGTTCCTTTTATTTGGTCAGCTTCTTGCCTTGTGAAATTTTGTATGCCTTGATCGGTTTTGAAATGGTATTTTACCCAAAAGACTTCCCCTGAGTCGTTGTACCACTTGTAGGTGTGGCTTCCATACCCGTTCATGTTACGGTAAGACCTTGGTGTTCCCCTGTCTGAAAACAGGATGGTCACCTGATGTAGGGACTCTGGTGTTAAGGATAGGAAGTCCCAAAACATGTTTGCGTCTTTAAGGTTTGTTCCGGGATTGCGTTTTTGTGTGTGAATGAAGTCTGGAAATTTTAAGGGGTCGCGTATGAAGAAGACGGGTGTGTTGTTTCCTACCAAGTCGTAGTTGCCATCTTCTGTGTAGAATTTTACTGCGAATCCGCGTGGGTCACGTTCTGCGTCTGCTGAACCTTTTTCTCCTCCGACCGTTGAGAATCGTGCGAAAACTTCTGTGCGTTTGCCGACTTCTGAGAGGAATTTGGCTTTGGTGTACTTGGTTACATCCTTGGTTACTTCGAAGAAGCCTCCTGCGCCTGAGCCTTTGGCATGAACAACTCGCTCTGGTATGCGTTCACGGTTAAAATGAGCCAGTTTTTCAATAAGATGGATGTCTTGAAGCATTACTGGTCCATTATTGCTAACGGTTAACGAGTTTTGGTCATCTGAAACTGGTGCGCCTTGGTTTGTTGATAAAGTTTCTTTCATAAAATCTGCTCCTAACTGTTGTGATTTAGAATTTACAATCGTAAGCTATTTAAGAATTATTATTACTTAATAATGACATGCTGAAATCGCATAAAAATGACGCGCTCATAATCCAAGCTCTTCGCAGTAAAGGATACAAAGCCACTCCCCAGCGGATAGCAGTCTGTAAAATAGCTTTAGGAAGCCGTGAACATCCAAGTGTAGAGAACATCTACAATGAAGTAAAAAAGAGCTATTCAACAGTTAGTTTAGCAACCGTATACAAAACACTGCATATTCTAAAAGAGAACGGGCTAATTCAAGAGCTGAATTTTTCCCAAGGAGAAACAAGGTTTGATTCCTATCTTGAGCCACACGTAAACTTGGTTTGCACCAAATGTGGAAAAATCCAAGATTTTGAGGGTTCTGACGTTAAAGAAATCGTTAAAAAAGCGGCGTTAGAAGCAAAATTTGTCCTCAAAATTCAAAGACTTGACATTTATGGTCTGTGCGAACGCTGTTCTCAACACTACTCCTAAAAACGTCCTTAAGCAAAGTATTGAGGTTCAGATTTATTGAGTACCGAGTTTACGTAAAACAAGCAAGTTGACGGAAGCAGCCTAATGCTCAATTAATTCTTTTGCAAAAAGCTTATCCCTTAATCCTCAAATAGTAACATCGGTAAGTAAAGCTTGGCAATTCAATCTAACAGAATGATAGGTGGAATTGGCGCCTGCTTAATCTTGCTTGGCGTAATCTCTACAGTGTTAACTCTTGTCCGCTTCGCATTTCCCGACTCTATGGGGTTAAATTTAGCGTACTCATCAGTAACCAGCGTTTTTGGTGTGTTGACGTTAGTTGGTTTTGTCCTCTTTTTCATTGCAATGTATGGCTTCTCAAAAGACTACAATGAACACAAAATATTCGATTACGTTCTATACGGTCTCATCATCGCCATTGTGGCAGCAGTAATTGCCGGGGTTTTCCTGTTCGTGTACTTTTTCGCTAATCTGTCAAGCATACTTCCGAACCTCAACTCTGAACCGTCGTCTCCGCAAATAAGTTCTGCCATGCTTTCAGCTATAGCTCCATTCTTTGGAGTCTTTGGTTTCATCACTTTAATCAACATAGTAT
>CAYMLF010000276.1:0-2493 GCA_964391275.1 uncultured Candidatus Bathyarchaeia archaeon | reverse complement strand
AAAAACGCCACCGCCAAACAGCTTGTGGCACAATGCACAACCAGCAGGCAAACACCCACACCAGCCACTTGTTAATTGCACAGGTTAGCTCAATGCTTTGGTTGTGGTTGTGCTAAGCAACTTTTCCCCACAACTACTAACTAGAAAAACTTAGGTTTTCCAGTCTGGTCCAGCCTTCTTGCCAAACGCTAAAACCTGAATATGCCCCACGATTATGATAATCATCCACACCGTTGAATAGAAGAAGTAGTACGCCAACAACTCATGCAACTTAATCTTGAACTTCAACTTACGTGAAAACCCGTAAAACACGCCAGCGGTAATCGCAAAGCTAGACAGCGAAACCGCAACTGTCTTGAGGATGTCAGCCATACCCAAAGAAACCAGAAAAACAGGCAACACAATGTTAAACCTAACCGAGAGAAAAATCGAAAACACAAGCATTGAATTGTACATCCAAAGACTAGGCACAATAGCGCTAAGCAAAAAGATAGCCATTGAAGGATACAAAAAGAACAAGCCAGGCAAAAACACCTGCGGCTTCTTCACAAACCGCTTACCCAACTCTTTATACCACGTTTTAAGCCACAACGCTTGACCAATCGCCCAACGCCTACGTTGCCTAAACCATTTACCCCACTCTGAATGCACAACATTCTTCACTTCAACATCAGAGCAATAGGCAAAATTGCTGTCTTGCAAAAACGCTCTTGTGGCAATATCAATGTCTTCTGCCACCACTTTGTGGAAGCCACCAACTTTCTCAAACGTTTCCCGTTTAATCGCAAACGCAGCGCCGTTAACTGCAGGGCATTTGTGCATGAAATGGGAAGCTATCCAAGAGCTAATGTTAAACGTGAAATACTCATAATACGCCATCTTTGACAGGAACGATTTGCCCTTGATAACCCTCTTTTTGATGTCTAAAATGTCAGCGTGCTCAAGCTCCATAACAATTTTTTTCAAGAAATCAGGGTCGTCAGAAACTTCAATGTCAGAATCTAGAAAAAGCAATACCTTGCCAGATGACAATTTCGCTGTCTCATTAAGAGCGTTTGCTTTACCCACACGTTCTTCATTAAAGATGAAACGGACTTTGCCATCATACTGTTTAGTTTCTTCTAAAAACTCTGGAGTTGCTTCATCCACAGTAACAAAAATTTCTTTCTGAACTTCCTGAGAAAGTAACTTATCGACTGTGCAACGAAGCTGACTTGACTCTTTAAATACTGGAATAAAAATGCTTATGTCCTGCAGAGTTTCAACCCTCAAGTAACGTTCCCAAACACCAATGTCTAAAATTCACATTTGCTTTATTAATTCTTCTCAAGAAAACCTGCAAGCGATATATCGACTAAGCCTCAAGCACCATAAACTAGCATAACCTACTATAGAGCTAATAGTTTATCTTGCCTAATTGGGCCAATTCTTAACAGGTACTCTGCTTCGTGACCATCATTCTCGAAGTCCTCCTCGCTGAAAAGCAAAGTCTCCTCACATTTTGCATCCAAAAGCTTGGCAAGTTCCCGATAGTTCTGCTTTGAAACTTTGTTTGAAGGGTTAACGGTTCCTTCAAAATACCTTGCTCCAGACTGCTTTAATTGGTGTAGCAGCATTTTTTTCTGCAGTTTGTTGCCTCGATAGTTTTTGTCGACTACAATTTCCCAATTAAAAAAGGTATCACTTTTTGCAGGTGACATGTAACCTGAGGAAAACCCGACGATTTTGCCTTCATGTTCAGCAACTACGCAGGTGTTTGAGAAGTCTTTTGCTAAAAGAAAATAGGTGTATCTCGAGTTTAAGCCAACGTATGGTTGATTGGCTACTAGCAGACTGTAAACTGCTTTGATGTCACTTAATTTTAAGTTGCGAATGGTGTATTCCAGTTTTTTCTTGGTTTTAGGCTTGTTACTCATTTTTAGAGCCTTTTTTCACTCTACGTTTGAATCTGATGTTGCCGTTTGGCACAAGCGAGATTGTTTTGTCAGCGTCAGCAAGCAACTTTTCAATGCCTATCAAGGTGTTGTCATCACCATTTAGCTTAAGCTGTAATGCACACTCATCACAGTTTCCGTCACATGAAACCGCTTTGTAATCGTCAGGTTCAGTGTAAGTTGTAATTACACCTTCATAATTCCTGAGAACAACCTTGTTTGTCGACCAAGAAATAATGTAATGCGGCATTACAGGGATTTTTCCTCCACCACCAGGGGCATCAACAACAAAAGTTGGAACTGCCAACCCGCTGGTGTGACCAATCAGGCTCTCCATGATTTCAATGCCTTTCCCAATGGGCGTTCGAAAATGGGTTAGTCCTTCTGAGAGGTCACATTGAAACAGGTAGTATGGTCTAACTCGGTTTTTTACCAGTTTCTGGTTAAGCTTCTTCATTATTCTTGGGCAGTCATTTACTCCCGCAAGAAGCACTGATTGGTTGCCTAAAGGTATGCCTGCATCAGCCAGTTTTTTAAGAGCTTCGCTGGCTGAAGGCGT
>CAYMLF010000275.1:0-2512 GCA_964391275.1 uncultured Candidatus Bathyarchaeia archaeon | reverse complement strand
AGAGCTGTGCAATTTAAAAATGGCTGATGAAGGCGTTTGCAGGCTGGTTGTGCAATATGCCACAAGCAGATGCATCCAGCAATAGCAAATATCATTATTGCCCATTAAATTAAACATGGTTAAGGGATTAGCCCAAAAAGAAATAGTTACACCAAGTCTGCAAGATTCTGGGAAAGTTAACTAACTCATCCAGCTGAATAAACCACCTGTCTTTGTCAGGAATACCTGCTATCTTGGAGGCAACCACCTCTATCTCTTCTCTTTTTGAAGGTATACTTCCCTTCAAAACAGTCTTGACTTTTTCCTCTGAAAGATCCATCTGAACCATTTTTGCCAATAAGGCAGTCAAAGCAGCGTAATATCTAAGGTCATCCCAAGTATAAGTTAACTTTTGGACCAAGAAAGGGCGAAATCGTGCTAAACCATCCCTAAGGATGCTAAACTCTGAAAGCGCACGCGCTCGTTGTTCAGTTGGCAATTTTACGATTGCTTGTTCACCGATGCTTTGAGGAAGACCTGCCACTTGGCAGGTAAAAGACATATCCTCACAGCATTCATCAACGGAAAAGTCCTTGCTCCGAATTTTGGACTGCAACTCAATTGCTTCATGAAACGCTGTGCTGCAATCCTTAAAACTGAAATCTGCTTCTTGTAGATTTTTTATGTCATAGAAGTGCTTGGCATACTCAAGACCATTTCGACTATCCACTAAATGGCGTCCCATCGTGTTTGGTCCGATTGTGCTGAGTTTATCTCCAAGCAGGGCACCAATGGTGGGTGTTGTTATAGTAATTTCTGAGTCAAAAAACTGAGTTTTTAGAGTAAGCTGAGTTGTAGCATATTTAGGCTTGATTCCCATGATATCAAGTAAGCAACTTCTAGTTTCCCCAGTTACCGTAATTGAAGGAGCTTTAAAGATGTAAAGATAGAAAGGTATCGATCCAGCCATCTCCCTAGCTCTATTCTCAAAAGAGAAAGTCTCCTTGTCAAATTTCTGGTAAACATTACCCATAACTTCAAGCAGTTCTTTTTCTGAAACATCTAAACATATATCAGCGTCCACGCTAAGTCGTGTCCATTTATCCCGTAGAAGCACTTGAATCGCCGAGCCACCCTTAAAAATAAAATCTAACCCTTCTTTTCGAAGTTGGCCCAAATATTCGAGACTGAAAATTGCCTTCTCCAGATTAGCGGCATTATTAACCACACCTGAAGAAAGCAATGCATTAATTCTTGCAGGATCAAAAGTTGTAGCCGTTCCCATAGTCTTAGCTGTGTTAATCACCCTTTCTTGCCCCCTCAACCATGATAGCGATTGTGTTAAAAGTCTCTCGCCTGCCTAAAAGAACATGTTCAGCAACATTCTTACCTGATTTAGAGTTAGATTTCATCAATTCATACAAGAAAACTAACACTTCTCTAAAGATCCCCCTGCGCCCAGAATATCTCAGCAATCGGTCAAAGTTTATCCCTCCTCTGTCAACCATCGCTGCAAAAATCAGGCCGAGTTCAAAAGGATCAAAAACAAAGCCCTTTCTAGTAGACAAATAGTAGATATCTGCCCAGATCCTCTCTGGCGTCGGTATTAGATTTCCTTCAAACTTCATTAGTCCATAAAGTTCTTTGCGTTCAAGAATAAATATTGGCACTTCAGAGTAGTATACAAATTCTTGGAAATCTCTTTTTTCAGGCTGTAGCACTACACGGTATCCCTTTGATATCAGTACATCACGTATGCTTGCTGATAGCATCTTGGAAGTCTCAATGAACATGAGGTCTTTTCCAATCATATAATGAGAATAGTCAGAAAGCATCTGCAAGGACCAAACTGTGAACTCAGCCATCGGAAAAGCAGCCCGAAGCTCTTTCGCTACCTTGGTCAGCGCCGCCGATTGCCTCATGATAACCCCCTCGCCTTTTCCTACTTGGTAAAATCCTCGCCCAATACTTTTGATTTCTCCGCTTTGGGCTAGGCGACTTAAGTAGTTCTTTGCTGTTATCAGGGTTAGACCAAATGTTTGAGCGATTTCTTTACTTGAGATTACCTGTTTGCCTTTAACGTAATTTAATACTTTTTGTGGAACTGAAGATTCAGGGCACATGTCGAATAATATACTTTTGTCAATATATATAGTTTGTTGCCAATATTATACATAAGGTGACTTTCTCGACAGCTCCGAACCTTTTAAGTCTTAAACAGACAAGGTAAGAAGGTAATGCAAACGTAATCAAGAATTAGTTTTCATAATAGAATGCATAGTAAGTTTGTTTATAATCATCACTTTTGGTAAAGCCTATGAAGCCGTTTTGGTTCATGCAGTCAACGAATAGTTTGCGTCGTTGGTTTGGTGTCATGTCGGTTACGTTGAAGTGCTTGGTTGTCTGGTGGTCGGTTTGGCAGGGGCTTTTGGGTTTTGTTTTTTGAGGCATACATGATTCGCCTGTTAATGGGTTTGCTGGGTTTCTTTGGGGTTGACGTATTGGGCTACGGTTTTTCCGCAGCGTGGACAAT
>CAYMLF010000274.1:0-2515 GCA_964391275.1 uncultured Candidatus Bathyarchaeia archaeon | reverse complement strand
AAGGGGCACTCAAAAAATACATTAAATTTCCCTCTCAAGTACAGTTAAATGCACAGTATGTTGGGGTTTCTGGTTCTGGGGTGGGGGTGGGGTTGGTATCTGTTGGGTTAAGAACTCCGGAGTACACGATGCCTGCTGCTGCAATTACGATAAAATTACAGCTACAATTGCAAACAAGATTGGTTTTTTCATTTGTTTACACCTAGTGTATGTGGATGGGTGGATAAACTATATAGCGTTTGTCTTTGTGCTTTTAACGGATTTTTTCGAAAAATTTTTGTTGAGATTATTGTTATCTTTGAGGGTTTGAGGGTGTCAAAATAAAAAAGTTGGGTGGTTAGTGGTTGATGGTTGCGGGCACTGTTTTTTTGTGGTAAAACCTGGCTGCGACGCATAACACTACAACCGCTATTGCAAGATAGAAAGGCCACTCAAATGCTGCTGCAACATAGATGCTGCCTGTTGCGCCTGCTGGGGCGATAGAGCTTGGAAAGCTAATTGCTGCTGAGCCCATAAGGGGGAAATCTACGCCGAGAGCCATTTTTGCTACGGCGACTAATCCGACGATTTCAACTATGAATAGGGTGACTGCGTAGAGGGGGATTTTGTAGCCGAAGCTAAGCAGCTTGGGTGAATAAGGCTTGTCGGGTTTTACTCCGTAGAAGAGTAGGACTAAGCTGCCGAGTAGTAAGGTTAGTAGTGTAGAGGTGTTTAGTGCCCAGATTAGTGGTGTAGTCATTGTGATGCCGAGCAGTTGGAAGTTTAGGTTAAGCGGGGAAAAGCTTGCTATGCCTAATTGTGGGTTGCCGATGACTAGTGTCCACCAGGGAACGTAGATTGAGGCGACGATTAGTAATAGTATTGCAGTTGCTGCAGCCAGTGCCAGATGGTTAATCTTGATCATCTTAGTTCCCCTTCAAGCGTTATGTTTTGGTTGTTGTTGATTATTATGCCGTTTACGTCGATTACTATGTTGCTTAGGGTGATGTTGGTGAAGTCTGGGTTAGTTTGATTGTTGAAGTAGTCTTCGGCTGTTTGGTTCCATTGCCCTGAAACAGTTACTAACTGTGCGTTGCCTGATAGAATTGTGACTGGGGCGCTTAGCTGTATGGTTGCTAATTCGTCTCCCTCTTGGTTGAGTGCGTCAGCGTTGATTGCGTTGAGAGTTAAGTCGTAATTAAGAGGGTTTGTAAAGTTGACTGTCACTGTAAATGTTTTTGTTTGCTCGTCAACTGTGCTGGAGACATATGTAGGCATGATAAAGCTTGATATGTCCATATCTGTCGAGTTGTCTGCAAAGAAAAAGCTGATGTCTCCCTCTATTATCTGTTGAACTTCTGGGGGAACAAATAATGTCGATAAGTCGTCTCTGCATATGTAGACGGCTGCCCCAACTGGTACAATGGTTGTTCCTAAACTCATTAAGACTAGAATTATTGCGATTACCTGCATAATATTTTCTTCCCTTATGTCAAGCAATCCCTTAGTTAATTATTTAAGTTTTTGATGTTAATCAATATCAAGCAAACGATAAGGGCAGTGATCTGTTATTACCTGTCTGCAATAGTAGCGTAGGCGACCATAGGAGAAGGGGGCATGGTTAGTTGTTTTTGTTTGGGGCTGGTTTTGGCTGTTTGTTGGCGGTGGAGTGGAGGAGTTGTTTGTGATGGTTTTTCTGTTTTCATGAGTAGGCGGCTGAATAGATCTTTACTTGAGTTACATTTAGGTGGCGATCTTGGTGGAAATTATATTAACTGCAATTTTGCCAGTTATTTTTTGTTTTCCTTCGCTCGTATCATTCAAAAACTGAATATTCCCATGATCTACCGATCGCTTGCATATGTTGTTATTTTTGGGTATGACGTTCAGTAGGTCTTATATACCTCAATAATAGCAATAGGGTTCTAAAGCATCATAAGAGAGAGGGCTTGGATATTCAAAATATAGAGGCATTAGTAAAGCGCACTTCGAAGGGTTTAATGAAGAAAATAGGCGCGGCATCCAAAAGCCTCATATCAGTAACTGAGCTCTCAAAAATTAAAATTCTTGCACTCAGACAAAAAGTCTGGTACAAATCACTAAACCACCTCGAGCGCAGCATAATCGACTTAACCGTAAAATACGTTGACAGCATAAAAAGCACAAAGCTAGCCCAAGTAGTGACGGGCATAGTCAGCAAACTGGAGTCAGCACTAGAAAGCATCGTAGATCGATTAGCACGCTCTGTTGGTTTATCTTTAGCACAAAAAATCAGTAGTATAGCAGTAAGTTGGGGTAACCGCTCCGCACATGCGTGGGCAGACGACTTAGCGTTTGCACGGTACCTAGCTGTTACTAACCATAATATCCGTTAACCGGTTAAGATTATGGAATTTTATCAAACCACAAACCAATCCTTCACCGTTAACAAAAACGAGTTAACAGTAATAATCCCCGTAAAGAATGAAGAAGGCGCCATAGGCAAAGTAATAGATGAGTTGCATCAAGAGGGCTACCTGAATATTCTGGTTGTGGA
>CAYMLF010000273.1:0-2521 GCA_964391275.1 uncultured Candidatus Bathyarchaeia archaeon | reverse complement strand
CCAATGATGTAAGTGACCTCTTCACGCGAGTCTTTGCCAACATACACACGGTCGCCCGGTTTAATTATCAACCCCTCTTTCACAAGGGCTTCAAGCAAAGTAAAGAATTCTTCACCAACACATTGAATCAAAGCTCCCGCTCGATAACCAGCCCTTCCTGTTGGGCGGAATCCAGGCTTACCGTGCGGCAAAAAGTCTAACACGTAAGCGTACTCCTCGTATCGCTTCTCCATACCAGTCACTAGACCCTTCTCTACATTAATTGCATTCAATGCTTAAAAATACTTAGTCGCTTCGCACTACTTGAGGATTCTGTTTTCATTCAGTATTGAAACTATCTTTTCAAGCTTTGAAGTTTCAATAATTTTACGTCCCCCAGCAAGGAAAACACGCAGCTCATCCACGGTTTCAGGCATACAATTAATGATTTGCACCGCTTCAACCTCGTCAAGCTCGTAGTCCTTAACCAGCAAAGCAACAAGTTCCTCAGCTTTAGCAGGGTCAACTTTAGAGAATTTGTTTACGTAGTCAAGGGTGCGCCGTTGGAATTGATCAAGATTCTCCTCGCCTATGCTTTCTAAAAGTTTCTTAACTTGAGGCAACGTAAGCCTTGTTTCATTAAATTCTCTTTGACCCATCTATGCTCAACTTCCAGTATATGGCTCTAAATGTTCTGAACGAACAATGATTGTTTTAATAGCGTTACCTTGCGGAACGTTTACAACATATCCTCGTCCACGCTTTTCTTGAATAACTCCGATTTTACCGTGGAAGCGTTTATGAGGCATGCTTTTTTGTACGCTAGAATTCATTTTTATAATTACTTCTGAGCCAAGCTCGTACTCGTGAAGCAGCTTGCCAATTTGTGGTTTACCTCTTTCACGGTTAGGTTTTCGAAGCAAGCTTCGAGTCCCAGAGTAATATCCTTTTGAACCTCTCATCTATTTTCACCTTTTTAGTTATCATCCATTATGACATTTAGAACGTCAAGCTTAAGCGTCTTCCCTCTGTTTCCAAGCAAATCCGAAACATTAGGTATTGTTCGACCTTCATCTCCAGACACCAATTCTTTAACATACAGGCCGCCTTGGCAACGAATTTCCATCATAGCCTGCTTAAGCGACACCTTCTTAACTTTAACCTTATATATGTACCTTTCTCGAATTAAATCAGCCCTTCGATGCAAAACACGCAGAGGCGTCTGCTGCTTCACAGTTGCACCAGTAAGTTTTTCCTCAATCATACGCAAACCCTCCTCGGTTAAATCGTTTTCAAACTCAGCTAAAAGACGGTACTCCTTCTGTGCGCCTTCACCCTTCTTAAGGCGTCTAACCTTGTCTTTGGTTGTAAACTTTAAATTTGAAATCTCAACCTTGCCCACAGCAGCAGCGTTAACTGCGGCTTCAATTGCCTTCAAATCCAAGAAGCGCTTTTTAGGCTTAGAAACTTCAATAACAAACGGTCTTCCAGTACCTAACATGCGAGCGTCAATGTCTTCGCGTCCAGAGGCATGGAAAAAGGAGGCTTCACCCTGAGCTGCTTCAAGCAACGGTTTAGAAGACAACTCCTCAACGGATTCAGGATACATCTTTCCCGTGCCACCACATTTCTCACAGCCTTTTCCTCGACAACTTGAGCAGAACCACTTAGACTGAGGAATAGTGCGAACGAGTTTGCGGTACCTGCCCGTTACAAACAGCGGATTCACCTGAAGCCTAACTTTTTCCAGATAAGGTCTGTAAACCACGACCAAATCAGGGATTAAATAGTCAACCTCTTTGCCTGTAGCTGCTCCAAGAGCCTTACCCAGTAAACGTCCAAACTCGTGTTTGATGCTTTCACCGTAACTGACGTTGCAGGCAGCTTTGAACTCGTCCTCACGTTCTTCCACTTTAACGGGTAATTCGATGCCGACAAGGTAAGTGGTGAACTCGTAGCCTTCAAGTATGCTCAAGGCTTTCTGCGTTAAGCTATCTACAAGCTCAAATTTACCCTCACAAAGAAAACAGGTCTCATTGTCCTTTTCAGGCGGCGACTCTTTTAGGTGTTTTAGGGTTTCCTTTGCCTCTCTGGAAAAACCGTTAGAAGCCAAAACATTTAGCCGTCTCACACCTTCAGCCTGGTTTTCTTTAGCTAAATCATTAGCCTGCATAACCAAACTAACCTTGAGTGCTTGACCTCGAACCTGGTTTTCCATGCTGTAACCTAAAGCTGCGAATTGTCTGCCAAGGCAATGATCGCAAAGAGGATACTTGCTAAGAAGTTCAAAGGCTTTTTCTAATACATCCATTGGATAATCCTACTTGTAGTTTCCCGGCATACCCATACCCATGCCTTTACCGCCCAAACCGAAGGGCAGCTTCTTTTTACGCTTGAACATTTTCAGCATCTTACGCATCATAATGTACTGTTTAAGCAGTTCCTTGACGTCTTTTTCAGTTGTTCCTGAACCGCGAGCAATGCGTCTTGCACGTGAAGAGTTAAGCAGTTTGGGGTTTTCCTTCTCAGCTGGAGTCATGGA
>CAYMLF010000272.1:0-2537 GCA_964391275.1 uncultured Candidatus Bathyarchaeia archaeon | reverse complement strand
AGCGCTTTTAGGCACTCTTCAATGGTGTCTTCGTTGTTCATTGAAGCCACGATTACTGAAATCTTGGGAAGAGCAGTTTCAGTCATGTTTACAGCCCCCTCAAACGCGCTGAAATAATGGAAATGAAAATTCTAAAGCCATCTCGTAGTGGGTCCACGCCTGACCTGCCGTACGTGCGCTGCTCAAAACTAATCGGCACTTCCAGCACTCGATATTTTCCTTTTGCGGTTTTCACAAGCATTTCTGATTCTATCTCGTAACCGCCTGATTTCAGATGAAGTTTTTGCAATACCTCTTTTTTCATTGCCCGATAGCCTGATTGGGAATCCGTGACAAAGACGCCAATGAACATTTGAATTAGTCGGTTGAAGAGTTTAACTCCGAAAGCGTTGAGTTTTTTTGTAGCCACGTTTTTCTGGTGCAGGTAACGGGAGCCTATAACTAGGTCGGCTTGGTCCTGCAAAACAGGGGCTAGCACTTTTGGCAGTTCTTCTGGTCGATGTGACCCATCAGAGTCTATAGTCACTATTACATCGCCTTTGGCTTTAGCGAAACCTGCTCTTAAACCCATGCCCTTTCCGACATGCGCCACCAAACTGTAAACTCGAACAGGATAAGCTTTGGCGACTTGCAGGGAATTGTCAAACGAATGGTCATCAGCAACGATGACTTCAAACTGTAAGCCCGTTTGCGTCATGGCGGCTTGGACGCGTTCAATCACGTTTCCTAACGTTGATTCCTCATTGTACACTGGGATAATGATGGAAACCAGCTTTTGCTTAGGGCTCATTTAGCTAGTCATGCTCGAAGGAAGAACTTATAAAGTTTGGCTACTCCACCTTTGTAAGCAACCCCAATGGACTATTGATGCTTAACATGGAAACCACAAAGTTTAACCTTCAAGGTGACCGCAAAATCTGGTTTTCCATGTGGTTTCTAGGCGCCATAGTAACTTTCGGCTTAGCATTTTTCCCCATGTTCCACCGTTTAATCGTGGGCAGAAACAACCACTTCCAGCGAGAAGCGCAACTTGAGCAGCAGATTGCCGCTTATCTGGAAAAACAAGGCAAATCGGCGCCTGCATTGCCCAAGCATCCACGTGAAATGAATGCAACAGTATGGACTGCCGCAATTCTGCTTGTTATACCCGTTTTCATCATAACTTATCTGCTGTCAAAAGACCTTAAAGAGCATGAAGTGGAACAGGACAAGTTTCTTGCTGCTGCGTTTCCTGAACGCATGTTTATGCCGCAAACGATACCCATAAAAACCTACGCTTTAATAACCATACTAACGTTAGGCGTGGGAGTAGTTTACTGGCTATACAAGGTGGTTAACTTGTATAACGCACACTATAAAGCACACTTGCAGGTTGACAAACAAGTAATCAGTTTGATGGAGGAAAAAAAGTTTGGCGAACAACGCGTGTAGAGAACGCAGATTCGTAAGTCACGGCGGAGACATCTGGGGGTTTGCAAGAAAATACAACGTTCCACTTGAAACTGTGCTTGAATTTAGCGGCCCAATTAACTATTTGGGGCCTTCACCGAAAGCATTAGAGGCAGTTCAGCAGCATGCAAAATTAATTCGCTACTATCCTGACCCAAACCCTGTGGAGCTGCGAAGAATTGTCGCTGAATACGTCAACCAAGAAGGCGTAGACGCTGACAACGTCATCTTAGGTAACGGTTCAATTGAATTAATTTATTTGATAACTGAAATTTTCCCCTGTACCTTCAAGGCTGTTGTTCCCGTGCCATCGTTCACCGAATACGAGAAAGCAGCATTGCGTGTCGGCGGAGAACCCGTCTACGTACAGCTCCCACCTGATTTCGCGCTAGATAACAAAAATATTAAGCAAGCAATCACGGAAGACACAAAAATTCTCTCAATCTGCAACCCTCACAGCCCATCGGGCAGATTCTACGGCAAAGACGAAATCCTAGACCTTGTTGAGTACTGCCAAAAGAAAGGTGTAATCTTTAGCATAGATGAAAACTATATTGAATTCACCGATAAAGAGCAGACCGACACGTTAGCGGCGTACGTGAACAAATACGAAAACCTCTTTGTTATTCGTTCAGTCACCAAGTTTTACGGCATGCCAGGTATACGCCTCGGCTATGGCTTAGCCGGGAAAGGCTTGATTGACAAATTGCAGGCTGTCAGGCTGCCTTGGAGCATTAATGGTTTAGCCGGCATCGCCACAACGGCAGCGTTTAAAGACAAAGAATTTATAAAAAACACCAAAAACACGATACGAAGAGAGCGAGAACAATTCGCTAAAGCATTAAGCGGAATCGACGGCTTGCACGTGTTTCCTTCAGAAACCAACTTTTTGCTTGTTAAAATCACCGGCGGAGAAGTCACTTCAACCAAACTTAAAGAAGCGCTGGCTAGAGAAGGCATTTTGATTCGCGACTGCTGCACTTTTGTGGGCTTGGACGACACGTTCTTCCGTGTGACTGTGCGGTCTGGCAAAGACAACCAAAAACTTGTGGATGTAATTAAAGAAAAGCTGTCTGCTATTTAGCGCA
>CAYMLF010000271.1:0-2542 GCA_964391275.1 uncultured Candidatus Bathyarchaeia archaeon | reverse complement strand
CACAAATAATTTGAGTGGAGACGGGTACAATTCTCCTGATACCGGCGACTACTGTTTCATTGGGTTTGAGTCTTTTGCAGTATCTCTAGTAAACCAAACTGGTTATAGTGGTAATACCTACGGTGATTTCGTAAAACACTTTTACAATAGTCTATTAACATACGGCGATTCAATAAATGACGCGCTGGATTATGCATCTGATTTAGCATGTAATGAAAACTTGTTTAGCGATACCGCTCTTCACGATGGGTGGACTCAATATGTTCCCGGACAAGGGTATTGGCCCACTAAAATGCGAATTTACGGTAATGGAGACAATGTGTTACCAACATAGAGGTGAAAAGTGCAAATGAAATATCCAATAAAAAGGTTTACCGCCATTTTGTTTCTTGTAGCAGTTTTGATATTGTCGCTTTCACAAGTACCTACCGTGTATTCGGAAGAGTTAACCACTGAGGAGCAAGCATGGTCTTTCCTTAAAGATGTATTATTACTTGATACTGAAAAATATAATGTTACAGTGAAATCGGGTTTTGAGAATTATTCTATTGATTGGGGTGTTATCCCTCTGGGCGGCGTACGATACACTCTTGAATCATATGATAGTAAAATACGGGTAGGGTTCACCTTTGAAAACTATATACTAACCTACTGTAAGCTTTCTGTGCTTGAAGGGGCGCCTCTCTACCTTCAATCTTCCTCCACCAACGTTTTTGAGAGAGCTGATACTCTTCTTCAAAGATATCAAGCTTACCTAGGAACGGCTGACTGCCAAGAAATGCGAAGCATATTAGCCACGGTTAACGAAGTAAAAAACATGACAACCACAGTAAATAATCTGCGATTTGAGTTAACGGAAGACACTAAAGCTGTTGGAATGAGGTGGGATTATACCTATAACGGTGCAGACTACACAAAACTAAGCTTTACATTCCAAAAAAATGGCGAGTTTACATTCAGCGATACACGTTACCTCTACGAAATTGGGGGCACAGAATTAACGATCTCTAGAGAAAAAGCTATAAGTATTGCACGAGAACGTGCCAAAAACTTGCCGTGGAAAGCTACTATTGGTAACGAGACAATTGAAGTATTAAACTATACAGTAGTTGATGAGCCTGTAGATGCGGTATTGTACACCACATGCAAAGAGCCTTTCGTTTTGTATCCTTATTGGAGCGTCACGTTGTATCTCGACCAAGTTTACCCCGGCAACGTTTATGGCTTCACATTTGAAATCTGGGCTGATACAGGCGAAATAATCAACGGTAAGCTAAACACCTTATTAGGCGGCGGATCTCCTGACGACCAAACAGAAACATCAGCATCAAACACTCAATCAATCGATTCTTCCAAGATTTGGCCTGAACAAATTACCACTCAAACAGAACAGCCTCCAAATGCTTTACTAGACCAAGAGTTGCCTGGTGATGTAACACCAAGCGGTCAAAGCGTACCCGACAACGCTGACTCACAGCAAAACACCCATCTAATCGTTATAGCGGCAGTAATAGGTTTAGCGATTCTTCTAGTAGCTATAGCATTCAGAAAAAGATGAATATCCTTCTTAATTTTTTCTCAGATAAGAGATAATATGCCTTGCTTTTTGTCGGTGTATTTTCTTTGACAGTTGATAGATAAGGTTGCCTATAGCAAGTGCAAAGGCTGGGAACGCTGGCAGAATGTACCAGTGCAGCTTGGTTTGCGCAAACGTGAATAGCCCAAGCACGATTGCCATCCAAACAAAAATCAGGGTGTCAACTTTTGAGCGTTTGGCAACAGCGTAGAAGCCGCAGAGTCCAGCGGAAACTGGCAGCAGAATTGCCCACGGCAGGTTTTCGTTGAAGATTAAGTAGTCATAATAGAAGAGGTAGCTTCCAAAGTGCCCTTCAATGGGGCTCATGGTGCGTGTAACGCCGCTATAGAGGAAGTACCATTCATAAAAGGTTGGTCCAAACCGAAGTGTCATGTAGATGAGCCATGGCGCGAAAACCAAGAAGCCGATGCCTAAAAGCAGCTTAAACCGCTTAGACCAAAGTGGCCTGAGGCTTTTCTGGGTTAAAACCAAGTAGACCACAATTATTAGGGGCAGCAGGAAAGCTTGAATCTGCTTAGTCATCAGAGCTAAACCAAAAAACACGCCGCTCAAAGCCCCATACCAATTAACCCTTGAGTTGCCTTTTTGGCTTAAAACAAAAAAGTAAATGCTAGACACAATGAAGAAGACAAAGGGCATGTCGGTCATGGCGTGTCTAGCAAACGAGAAAAACGTTACAAAAGTGCCTAAAACCAGCGCTGCATTGAATCCCACCTTGCGGTTATACAATGTTTTTCCAAGATAGTAAATCATGATTAAAGTTAGGATGCCAAATATGGGGCTCACAAGTCTTGTGGAAAAGTTGCTGACGCCAAACGCTTGATAAGACAGTGACATCAGCCACATGTACAGAGGCGGCTTGGCAATCCAAAAGGTCAATTCGCCATAAGCCCACGGAGTCAGGTAATCGCCTGTTTTAGCCATGTGAAAAGCCCACTGCGAATA
>CAYMLF010000270.1:0-2590 GCA_964391275.1 uncultured Candidatus Bathyarchaeia archaeon | reverse complement strand
TTATACGTTGCCAGTAGCAGTGCACCGTATGCTCCTGCACGTTTACCTCTGCCGTGAAAAGCGCCGACTACAACAAGGTCGACGGTGTCGGTCATTTCGCTTTTGTAGTCGCGTTTGTATTTTATCCATAGCCAACCGCGGCTGCCCGCTTGGTAAACTGAGTCTTTGGCGATGGATTTGCACATTAAGCCTTCGCAGCCTTCCTCGATTGCTTCTTCAAAGAAGTCCTCGAGTTCTTTAGGGTTGTTTACTGTTTTTTGGTTGGCTAATTGGAGTCGGTCATTTTTGTTTAAGGCTTCTTCAAGGGCTTTTCGTCTGGCTGTGAGAGGTTCACGGGTTAGGTCTTTGCCGTCAACATAGAGCAGGTCAAAAGTGAATAGTGAAATGGGGTATTGCTCGATGGCGGCTTGTATGCCGTACTTGCGTCTTCGATGCATAAGCTCTTGGAACGGTCTCATATCGCCAGTTTCAAGGTCTACTGCTACGCATTCGGCTTCAAAAATGGCTTCTTGAGCTTTAACTTGTGCCCTGATTAGCTCAACTACGTCTGGGTACTGGCTGGAAATGTTCTCTAGGCGTCGAGAGTAAAGTATGGCTTCTTCGCCCTTCTTATGTGCCTGTATGCGTTCGCCGTCATACTTGTATTCGGCAAGGCATTTGCCGTTGAGCTTTTCTAATATTTCTTCTGGTGAGGGCAATCGTTCAGCAAGCATTGGTCGTATGGGTTCAAAAACCATAACCTGCATTTTCTTGACGGCTTCTAAGCCTTCTTTAGCTAGGATTTCTGAGACTCTGCCAAGGTCAGAGCAGATGTTGTAAGCGCGCTCTATGGGTTCACGGGCTTCTTTTCCGCCGCCGTACGCAATCGCTAACGCTTCCAAAACCGTCATGTCAGCCATTCCTAAACGCAAATTGCCCGTAACCGTGCGGATTAGGTACTTTGCTTCTTTTGGTGATGCATCCGAGAGTAAGCCAGCTAAAAGCGCCATCTTGGAGTCAACAGCGCCTGACCCTGAGGTTTTCGCCATCTTATCTAGCGTTTCGTAAACATGCTCCACTGTGAGTGTTCTTGAGAAGAAGGTGGATTGTTTCTTTTTAGCTAGTAGCCTCTCTGCGGCGTCGCCGATGTCTCCGCTTTTCTGCAGGTCAGTTAAGAACTCGCTTTCTTTTCGTCCAGACGCACGAACCAAGGCTTTTATGGCGAGTTTTTCTGCTACGCCGATTTCGATGCCTGTGAAGTCTGGGTAGAGTTTGCCTTGTGTTAGGTAGACGACTTTAGCTATGACTTCTTTTGGCGTGCGTTTAAGCAAGTCAACTAGTAAATCGGTCATTTCAAGTCGTTTGGTTGTTGCTTCAATTTTTTCGTATGCAGCGGCGATTATTGAGTAATCCATGTTTTTCGCTCACAAGAATACTGATTGGTTAGACTATTAAAATTAGCCACCTTAAATATGGAAAGCATATATTAAGCGAGTAGGCGATATTTTGATTTATGAACATTGGCATATTTTACTTGTCTAGAACTGGAAACACTAAACGTTTTGCTCAAGCAATCACTGAGTTGACAAATGCGTCGCTTAATGATGTTCTCTCTACTGATGCTTCTGTGGTTGAAAAATTTGACCTTGTTTTTCTGGGAACTCCTGTTGAAGGCGCCAGCCCCACTAAGGAAGCCCTTGCTTTCATTGATAACATGCCCAGAGCGGAAGGCAAAAAGGCAGTTTTGTTTTGCACTTACCGTCTTTTTGGAAATGAACGTTCAATGAAGGTGATGGCTAAACAGTTAGAGGCTAAAGGCTATCAAGTTGTGCTGAAGGTTTCAAAGAAGGGTATGAAGCCTGAGCAGTCTGTAGATTTCTCTAAAGAGTTATCTGAAGTTAAAAAGGCAATTGATAATTTAGCGGTGCATTAAAAAAAAGAAAAGCAGATTAACTGCTTACAAATCTAGAAACTGATTGTTTGTTCTACAGTCCATCGACTAGATGGGCTGTTCCATCTGGACAATAAACACGGTTACCTTTCTCAACGACGATATATCGTCTGCCGCACGCTCTCATTTGAGAGCAACCGTCGCAATCTCTTGACAGCATTTTTTATTCTTTTCCTCCTATTGTTAACATTTACTTTGACAAGTGGTTACGTGTATGCTGAACTGGTTACGACCTGTTCACACATATGCCGCTTGTCTTTAGAGTTCAGACAAGTATCCGCAGGGCTCTTTTAAAGTTTGTGCAGTAATTGTACAACACAGCAATCCTAATTAGCAGTGCAGACCCCTTGAAGGGTTGCTTTTTTATTGTTTGGTTAGGTTGCGTTTGCTTGTTTTTGCTTTTGCAGATGCTTTGTGTATGGTAATTTATGGATTGAATGGTTCTTGTTTGTGGTTGGATGGGGAGCTTGTTGTCGAACAGTTTTTGGGCTGATGAAGCCTCTTTTTTCTGGCTTCTGGTTGGGGTGCCTATTGGCTTCTATTTTACAGGGTTGGTTTCTTATCGGATAAAACAGAAAAATGCAGTAATCTGTGTATAATGCTCGGGTGATAATGGCTATTGTCGGGTTTATTTAGCATAATCTAGCCCAATTTAGTTAA
>CAYMLF010000269.1:0-2612 GCA_964391275.1 uncultured Candidatus Bathyarchaeia archaeon | reverse complement strand
AACGGCGCCATATACTTCGACGACAGCTACACGGGAAACGTCACCGTCTACTGCGGATGCATCGGTTTGCTGCCCTTAAACAAGTACACGAGAAACGCTAAAATCGGCGACTACGTGGTTTTGGCTGGCGGAAAAACAGGCAGAGACGGCATACACGGCGTAACCTTCGCCTCAGCCGAACTCACCGAAAAATCCGAAGAAATCAGTCGCCCAGCCGTGCAGATCGCAGACCCCATCGAAGAAGAAAAAATCAAGCGCGCAGTGATTGAAATCCGCGACCGACAGCTTGCCTCTGCAATAACCGACATTGGCGGCGGAGGATTGTCCTCAGGCGTTGGTGAAACCGCTGAAAAATACGGTTGCGGCGTAACAATTGAGTTGGGTAAAGTTCCCCTTAAATATCAAGGGTTGTCGCCATGGGAAATTTATCTTTCAGAATCGCAAGAGCGGATGCTTCTGGTGATTCCGCCTGAAAAGCTGGATTTGGCAATGGCGGTTTTTGAGCAGGAAGACGTTGAGGCAAACGCTATTGGCACATTAACTCCAGAACGCCGATTGCACCTTAAGTATCAAGGTGAAACCGTTGCAAACTTGGACATGGCGTTCCTGTTTAACCCCTGCGAGAGCACCAAGAAAGCCACCCTTGAAAAACCAGCTTTTACCGAGCCCGATTTTCCAGAGCCAGCAAACCTCACACAAACCCTAAAACAACTGCTCTCCGCGCCAAACATCGCCAGCAAAGAAAGCGTTGTCCGCACCTACGATCATGAAGTTAAAGGCAACACGGCGTTGAAGCCGTTTCAGGGCAAGTACGCTGGACCCAACGATGCCGCAGTGTTAAAACCGCTGGATAACTCTTGGAAAGGCTTAGCTGTCTCATGTGGCATGAACCCGAATTATGGCAAGATTGATGCTTACTGGATGGCTGCATCGGCTATTGATGAGGCGATTAGGAATAATCTTGCGGTGGGTGGGAGAAGAATTGCGTTGCTGGATAATTTTACTTGGGGTAATCCTGAAAAGGCTGAGCGTCTTGGTTCGCTGGTTCGCGCCTGTGAAGCCTGCTTTGATGTGGCGACGGCGTTTAGGACACCGTTTATCTCGGGTAAAGACAGTCTCTACAATGAATCGCCGTTGGGTTCTGTGACGCCGACGCTGCTGATTACGGCTGTTGGGATTGTTCCAGATTTGCGTGCAACTGTTTCGATGGAGTTGAAAGCGCCGGGCAATTTGCTCTACATTTTGGGTGATACGTATCCTGAGTTGGGTGGTTCAGAATACTATAAGCTTAAAGGGTATCTTGGCGCAAGTGTTCCTAAACTGCATGCGGCAAAAGCTCGGAAAGCTTACTATAATTTGACTAAAGCGATGGGTGAGGGCATGGTGAAGTCCTGTCATGACCTTTCTGAGGGGGGTTTGGCGGTTGCGGCTGCGGAGATGGCGTTTGCAGGCGGCTTGGGCGTGGAGTTTGACTTGAAAGCGGTGCCCAACAAGCAGGTTTCTCGTGACGATTTTATGCTGTTTTCTGAATCTAATAGTCGTTTCTTGATTGAGGTTGCCCCGCGTGATTGTGGTGACTTTGAGGATTTGATGCGTAAGTCGTGTACTCAGATAGGTGAGGTAACAAAGAAGAATCGGATGCTTGTTCACGGCTTAGATGGGAAAGTTGTGGTTGACGCAGACATTGCTGAGTTGCGGCATGCGTGGAAGAAAACATTGAGTGCGGAGGCGTAAAGGTTGAAGCTTGAGGAAATCAGGGTTTGCGTTATGCGTGTGGGCGGAACTAACTGTGACGCTGAAACCCAACGTGCTTTTGAGGAATTGGGTGTTCAAGCAGAAGTTGTGCATGTTAACGCTCTTGTTAAACGCAGAAACCTGCTGGATTACAACGTGCTGGTTTTCCCAGGCGGCTTTTCGTTTGGCGATTACGTGCGTTCGGGAGTTATTTTTGCGCGGTCACTAAGCGTAAAGTTGGGTAAGGAGATTGAGACTTTTGTGGATGAGGGCAGGCCAATTTTGGGGATTTGTAACGGTTTTCAAATTCTTGTTGAGTATGGCTTGCTTCCGGGTTTTGAAGGGGTAAGTGCGTATCCAGAGGCTACGTTAACCACTAATGTGCCGCAGGGTTTCAAGTGCGAGTGGATTTATCTTAAGAACGAGAGCAGGGGCAAATGCTTGTTCACGAGCAAAATTCCACAGGGCAAAGTTCTTGCGATGCCGATAGCTCATGGCGAGGGACGTTTTCTGTTTCCAGTAGAGAAAGAGCAGCAGATGCTTCAAGCGCTGGTTGATAGTGACATGATGGTTTTCCGCTACTGCGACGAAAACGGCAACATGGCAAACGGCAGATTCCCCGCAAACCCAAACGGGTCATTCCATGACATCGCTGGCATCTGCAACAGGGAAGGCACGATTTTTGGTTTAATGCCTCATCCTGAGAGGGCAATGTATTGGTGGCAGCAGCCAGATTGGACAAGCAAGGCGCAGATGACGCAGTACGGCGATGGCAAACTGATTTTTGAAAGCATAATCAGCAACTTAACCAAGAAACCATAAGAAAAATGGCTTTTTGTTGTTTGGTTGTGCCAACGTTTTATCTGTTGTGATTTTTT
>CAYMLF010000268.1:0-2660 GCA_964391275.1 uncultured Candidatus Bathyarchaeia archaeon | reverse complement strand
GCCTAAAGCGTTAACATGCATTCTAAGCTTTTACAGGAAGCAAGCAAGTAGCCGGTGCCCTGTCGAATACAGCCGTAAAAATTGTTTAATGCCGATTTAGCTCCTTAAGCAACGCCCCAACTTCAGGCGGCAGTTTCGGACGGTTCCTTCTATTCACCACCAAAAACAGGGAGCCAACCACAACCAGAATTATCCCAAAAAACACCACGCTCTCCTGTGGCAAAACCCCAAGTTGCAACGTGACCGTGAAAAAAATGATTGCAACCCCAATAGCCACCATTGAAATGTTGCTTCTGAAAGCTGTCTCGTGCAGCGCAAACTCTTTTTTTCCCTGCTCCGTTACCGCAATGTAGCCTTGTTTTTCCTCAATCATGCCTGCATCAACAAGGTAGTTCCAGTCATAGTGAAAGTGCCCGTCGGATTTGTAACCTAAAGCGGCGCTGAGGTTTGATTTTATTCCCGGTTCAGCTTTGATTTTGCTGTTTGAGGCTGAGTAGATAGTGTAGAGTAGTTTTGTTCTTGGTGATTGAATATCGGCGCTTATTCCGCGTGTCTTTGCCATGTTTTCATTATTATTCAGGTGTTTTATTTATGACTCTAACTCTTAGAAGTGCAATTCTAAATGTTAGGGCTATAGGTAACGCGTGCCACTGATGATAATGGAAATTAAAGTCAGGAGGAAAAAAGAGATGGGTACAAGTTTCGAATACAGCAAAACTTTGGCTATGGAAGGTTCAATACTTCTTGTATTTGGCTTAATTCCTTACGTTGGCTGGGCAATAGGCATCGTCGGTATTGTCCTGCTGCTTAGAGCCATGAGAGAGTTTGCGAATTACTACCAAGATAACGGCATCTACAATAACGCATCAACAGGCGTCAAATACTATGTTGTCGCCTTAATCGCGTTGGCCGTGTCTGCCGCTGGATTCATTGTTGGCTTTGTATTTAACTTTCCAAACATGTCTGCATTTGGCGTCGGCAACGTAGTCAGTTTAACAGTTGGTCTAGTGTTTCTGGTTTTAGCATTCGCATTCTTCATACTTGCGTCGTTTCACCTGAGACGATCACTCAATATACTTGCACAAAAAACTGGGGAACACTCCTTTGAAACTGCTGGCACTCTACTCTGGGTCGGCTCTATTCTTACGATACTAATTGTTGGTTTACTGCTGATCTTCATCGCTTGGATATTTGCAGTTATCGGCTTCTTCACGATGAAGCCTCCACATTACGCTTCGCAACCCAATGGATATACGCAGCCGTCGACGCAGCCTTCATCTGAAGTATAACAAGTAGCCGAGGAGAGCTTAAAAAGAAGGGCTAAAACGCCCGCTTTCTTACCTCACACGGCATTTCTATCTGAGCTTTAAGCTGCAAGGCTGCCAGAGGGTAACACGTAAACTTTTTTTGAGAAAGCTTATTTGTTCATTTAATGAAATGCTTTCTCGGTGGTTACTTGGTTCAAAAAGGCAAGTTCCAAAACGGCGTTCCCTACCTGCGCTTTGGCAACGGTCAGAAACGCTTGCTAATATTTAGCGGTGGACCTGGAAACTACCTTTCAAGTTTTATGGCTAAACAATTCAGTTTCTTAGCCAAACACTATACCATTTACATGATGTCACGAAAAAGCGGTTTGCCGAAGGGTTACTCGACAATGGATATGGCTGAGGACTTCGCAGCAGTAATCAAAGATGAGTTTAATGGCGATGCCATTGATGTGATTGGCGAGTCTTACGGTGGACTGATTGCTCAGTGTTTAGCCGCTAACTACCCTGAACTTGTTCGCCGACTAGTTATAGCCATGTCCGCTTACCGATTCAGCATAGAAGGCGCCAAATTAGACATGCGTTTTGCTGAATTGATTTATCAGGGCAAGAAAAGAGCGGCTTTCCGAAGCTTAGCACCTATGATGAACGGCGGCAAACTCGGGCGAAGCTTAACGGCGTTTTTCATGAGCCTCATAGCACCCAACATGATAGGCAAACCAGAAAACCCCTTTGACCTGCTGGTGGAAGGAAGAGCTGAACTTGCGCATAACAGCAAAGACCAGCTATCTAAAATCTCAGCACCCACTCTTGTTATTGCTGGAGACCGCGATTATTTTTGCCCCCAAGAATTGCTACACGAAACAGCAGCTGGGATACCTAACGCTAAACTGGTTATTTACGAAGGCAAAGGCCACATGGTTTCGGGAAAACGGTTCAATGAAGATGTGCTTGCTTTTCTAACTGGCAACTAACGAGGAAAAACAAAGCGTCTCATAAGTAATCAGAGACAAAAAAGAAGAAAGGGAAGCTACTGAAATTATTCTAGTTAACGTTACTTGCCCATTATTTTTCTTGCAGCAATTTCGATGTCTTCTGCTTTGATGGTTTTTCTGCCAGCGTGCATTGCAAAATCAAGAGCTTCTTTAGCGATTTTAACGCCGATTTCTTCAAGAGCCTTCGCAAGTTCCTTGGCTGCTGCTTCACTAACGCGATCTGCACCTGCTTTCTTGCATAATCTGTGCATGGGGGCTACAGCTATTTCTAATTCGGTCATAACGACATCTCTTCAGCCCCTTTTTCTAATTAAAGGAATATTTAACCTTTGTTGTTCTATATTTCTTTAAAATACCGTTAAGGGCAGTAGTATGAAGAAGAAAAGTTAAAAAATGGTAG
>CAYMLF010000267.1:0-2671 GCA_964391275.1 uncultured Candidatus Bathyarchaeia archaeon | reverse complement strand
TTTTAAGAATAAAATATAGCAGATAAAAGTCAGGCAAAAAGACTTGTCAAATCTAAGAAGCAAACTTGATTCGTTTTTTAAGGCATTAATAGCTGTTCTATTATTTGCCATTACCCAGACAACCCCAATAATAGGTTTTATGGGTCTTATGGCTGTACCCTTACTGGTTTACTTAGTAAGGTGTCCTACAGGATACCAATTTGCGTTTGAGGACTTTTTTCAATTCATACGTCTTGATGGAACACGATTCTTCGGCGGTGTTATTTTTTATTTAGGGTTAATAGTGCTCATTGTTGCTCTTCTGCAATGGTTCAGGTTTCGCCATAAAAAGTTAGGGTTGTTTAATTTAGGATTGTACTCGAAAGTAAGACATCCCCAGTTTTTAGGAATAATCACCATGACATTAGGTCTAACAATTAAGGAATTAACTATTTCAGTTGGTTGGGGTTTAATGGGGATTCCATTTACAAAAGGCTCAATTCCTGTTGGGGTACCTGAACTTGTGGGATTGTGGTTCTTGCAAGTTTTAGGTTACATTGCAATCGCAGCTTATGAAGAGAGGGGTTTAGCTAAGAGATTTGGCGAATACGAGGAATATAAAAAGAAAGTGCCGTTATTGCTGCCAATAAAAAAACCAAAGAGGATTCCAGAAATTCTATTCACAATAATACTGATTGGGGCAATATGCATGGTCATATTTCTGTTGCCCTATGAGCTCATGAGAGTCTTTAGTTTAAGGTATATTCCCCAAATACAAATTTAGATGAGCAAAAAGATTACCCTTTGTTTTCGGTTAAAAGCCCTCACATCGTTGTTATTTTCTTAAGTACTGCTTTCTATTTTTGGTTATTAAGAACACCAAATATAGAAACGTTTATCTGTGAAATTTTGACCATTGTGAAATCACATGTCCGCTTTATATTGTCCCAAGTGCGGTAAACAAGTAACGCCAGAAGCAATCACTTGCCCCAACTGCGGTTATTATCTGCCTCAGCCTCCACCTCCAGCGCCAGCCGCTGCGCCTACGCAAAAGATTAACACTCATACTCTTGGCTGGACACTTATGGCGTTTTTAGTGTCGCTTTTATGGTTCAAAATTAATAATGCTCCCGTGTTTCCGCTTGGCTTCATAGGCGGCTTAGTTATAATCCTGTTTTCATCGCACATTGATAAGCAGGTTGGCAAGCAATCACTAGCCCCTGTTGGCTTTGCTTTGTCTTTTGTGGGCATGATTCTTGGGGCAATAATACGGTAAACAACACCTTTGCCATTAAGCTTCAGACAAGAAGCCCTCAACATCCCCAATAAACTTCAAGGTTCCACTCTCTATCTGGCGCGTAAGCGCATCTAAGTCGCCAAAGTCGGGGTTTTCCACTAAATCGCACTCAACAATAGAATCAGCGCCTTTAGTGCTGGCTGGCTGACGGTACTTGCTCAAGCTGCTTTGCTTGATTTGTTTCCAATATTTTGCCTGAACTGCTTTGTTGTATCCCGACAGCCAAGCTTCAAAGCGAAACGCTTCATGGTTGAACACGATGGCGATTTTGAGTTTTCTACGTTTTAGCGATTTTGGAATAAGGGCAAAATACGTCATGTCCATGTAGCCAAAATACAGCCCAGAAACAAAGTAGTCAGGACACTTGCCTTTGAAGCGCGTCCGTAAACTGTTCATGAAGTCCATTAAGCCCCTGTAGGCTGCTTGGATGGCGCCGCTCTGCAACTGTTTTTTGTACTCTTGCATGCTTTTCTGAAGCAAATCCATACTGGTCGTAGCCAACTTGGTTAGCTGCATTAATAACTCTTTAGCATCCCCCACTTCACATCTGCAGTTCTGTTACTTCAACTGTACAGTCACTCAGCTTTTTATGACTCGACAGTTTCAAAACCTGTTGCTTTAACTGATTGTTTTTGGAGGTGAAATTGTTTTGGTAGATAGTCCATTTAGAAGTGATTTGAATAAGGAGTTTGATAAGGGCGACTTGAAAGACGAGTTAAAGAATGCAGGGCTGGAGGATTCTGTGGCTGACGACATTGCAGACCGCGTTAATGACCGAAAAACTGATGCTTGGACTCAGGACATGGGAAGGCAGGAGGCACTGCGGGAGATTGAAATGTTTATTGACAGAACCAAGGCAGCGTACGAGAATTACCGCAACAGAAACCTCTCAAGCAGCGGAGCAGTTTCCACCTCAGCATATTAGCAACCTGCATAATCCCCAACTAACCCCATTTTTCCAAAAACTCCCATGCATTAATAACACTTATTCTAGTTGTTGCTTGCATTTCCCACAAGCCTCTGCATCTGCTTCAACTAATGCCCCACAAAAGGGACAAGTTCTAGCAGAAGAACGAACATCTTTCCTATAGGGAATAAGGATGGGATAAAAATTTTTAGCAAGGAAAAGACCCACCGAGATTAAAATAAGCCCTGCAATAGCGTAGTTGCCATACATGTCACCTACGGCATGCTCCATAAACTGCCTAACAGCAAAAAAATAGTAGATTGAGTAAGTTCCTAATGCTACAAGAAAGACGCCGACTAAAAATCCAATTATGAAACCAGCCTTCATCCACTTAATCGACATGCTGACCACTGCTACTGTTGGTTTGTAGTCTTAAATAATATAGCTGAATTCACAACCCTAAAGATTAGGACGGCGCTTTTCCATCG